>JAOUPJ010000456.1 GCA_029879945.1 Gammaproteobacteria bacterium | reverse complement strand
GGCTGCACAGGCGATGATCATGCCATCTCTTTCCATTACCGTGAAGTAATCGATTTCTGTTTCCAGTCTCTCTCGGGAACGACGCACCAGAACGCCCGATTCCTCCAAGGGACGAATCAGCTCCAGTATGCCGGCAATATCATCTATCGTGGCCTGACGAACCGTATCGTAGTTGGCGGAGCTTATCAGCGTGCCGGTTCCGTCGCGGGTAAACAGCTCAATGAGTAGGGCACCGTCCTGATTTTGGTCCAAGAGGTGGACACGCCTCACGCCCAGTCTGCAGGCTTCCGTCGCGAATTGAAAATCTCGTGGCGAATGATTGCCGGACTTGCTCAGCGCTTCGAGACGGTGTTCTGCCTCGCGTAGATTCATCTGATAGATAGGGCTATCGTCACTATCGCGTATGCACACGTCTTCACCGAGAAGAATCAGTTTGTCTGCCTTCAGTGCAACCGCTGTTTTGGACGCCAGTTCCAGTCCACTTAAGCTAAAAATCTCACCGGTGGGCGAATAGCCCAGAGGGGACAGCAGCACGATATTGTTCTCAGACAGACGATTGGAAATGGATTGCGTATCTATTTTTCTGACTTGCCCTGTGTGGTGAAAGTCGACCCCATCAATGACGCCCAGGGGTTGTGCGGTGACAAAATTACCGCCAGCCACATGCACCTGCAGGCCCAAATTGGGGGTGTTGATCACGCCGCGCGAAAGCAGGGTTTCGATATCCATGCGCATGGAGCCCAATACGGCCTTCACATGGGGAAGTACAATGTTGTCGGTGATTCTCAGGCCGTTCACTCGTCGTGTTTTGATCTGTAGCGCATCCAGGTGGGTGTCGATCTGGGGTTCCGCACCGTGGACCAACACAATACGCACACCCAGTGTGTTGAGCAGGATCAAGTCCTGGATCAGTCCCAGATAGGGATCAGAGCCGATCACTTCACCGTGGAAGTAGACGACAAAGGTCTTGCCTCTGTGGGCATTGATATAGGGCGAGGTATTGCGGAACCAGGCCACGAACTCGTCTATATTTTTGGGTCTATCGCTCATTGCTTAACAGTCTCAGTCACTTAGGCTGCGCCGTGGGAGATTAGTTTACCAGACAAATGCTATACCAAATGAGTGAAATGCGTGGTTTTTTGGTAAACTGGGGCCTGAATCGCGATTTCAGGAGAGCAAAATGCCCAATTACCGATCCCGGACCACCACACACGGCCGCAATATGGCGGGTGCGCGGGCCCTTTGGCGTGCCACCGGCATGAAGGACGAGGACTTTGAAAAGCCCATTATCGCCGTGGTGAACTCCTTTACCCAGTTTGTTCCGGGCCACGTTCATCTGAAGGACCTGGGCCAAATGGTTGCCCGTGAAATTGAGGCAGCCGGTGGAGTCGCTAAAGAATTCAATACCATAGCGGTTGACGACGGCATCGCCATGGGGCACGATGGCATGCTCTACAGTCTACCTTCGCGTGAGATCATTGCCGACTCGGTGGAGTACATGGTCAATGCCCACTGTGCCGACGCCATGGTCTGCATATCCAATTGCGACAAGATCACCCCTGGAATGCTCAATGCGGCAATGCGCCTGAACATTCCAGCCATTTTCGTTTCAGGCGGTCCAATGGAATCGGGCAAGGCCATCATCGGAGGCCAGGAGGTCCATCTGGACCTGGTGGACGCCATGGTCTCGGCGGCTGATAGCAAGCGTAGCGACGAAGACGTGATGACCATGGAACGCTCGGCCTGTCCGACCTGTGGTTCCTGTTCTGGCATGTTCACGGCCAACTCCATGAACTGTCTCACTGAGGCCTTGGGTCTGGCATTGCCCGGTAACGGCAGTATGTTGGCCACCCATATCGATCGCAAGGCCCTGTTCCTGTCTGCCGGTCAGCGCATTGTCGCCCTGGCGCGCGACTATTACGAAAATGAAGACGCCTCTGTGTTGCCGCGTTCCATCGCCAGCTTTGAGGCCTTTGAGAATGCCATGAGCCTGGACATTGCCATGGGCGGTTCCACCAACACCATCTTGCATCTTTTGGCCGCTGCCCAAGAGGGTGGGGTGGACTTTAATATGGACGATATCGACAGGTTGTCTCGCAAAGTACCCAATCTCTGTAAGGTGGCGCCTAGCACTCAAAAATATCACATGGAAGACGTGCACCGCGCAGGTGGCGTGATCGGTATACTGGGTGAGCTGGATCGGGGTGGTCTGATCAATCGCGATGTGGGGACCGTGTTCGCGCCAACCCTGGGCCAGGCCTTGGACAAATGGGACATCATGCGCA
>JAOUPJ010000098.1 GCA_029879945.1 Gammaproteobacteria bacterium | reverse complement strand
AAGCAGCAGCAAAACCCCGGTAACCATCAGGCCTGAAATTTGAGTTGGTTTATTGTTGGCGTGTTCCATCAATTCAGCCTTATCCTAGGATCGACCAGGGTGTAAGAAATATCGGTGAGTACCAGGCCCAGGATATACAAAACCGAACCCAGGAAAACCATGGAGCGCACGATGGCGAAATCCTGGCTTTGAATGGCATCAATGGTGTAACTCCCCAATCCCGGGATGCCAAAGAATGATTCGGTAATCAGGCTACCCATAAACAACGAGGGCAAGACCACTACCACACCTGTCAATATGGGAATCATTCCGTTCTTTAATACATGTTTAAACAAGGTGATGGTTTCAGGAACCCCTTTAGCGCGTGCCGTACGCACATAGTCCTTTTCCATTTCTTCCACAAAGATAGTTCGATACCAGCGTACCCCCGAACCAATACCGCCAATCACACCAATAATGACCGGTAGTACCAGAAATTTTGCCGCCTCAAAGCCCTCGTCATAACCTGATATGGGAGCGATATGCAGTAACTTGCCCAATAAGAATTGCCCGCCAATGATATAAAAGAGCCCCGAAACAGACATCAACACCACCGCCGAAATAACACCGATATAGTCTATATAACTGGCCCTGAAAAAGGCCACAAGCAAGGCGATGGTTATATAAAAGAACAGACCTATTATCAGGTTCGGTAGAGCAATCGCCAGACTGGGCCACATGCGCTTACTGATATCGTAGCCAATATTTCGCCCTTCATCTGAATTGCCGAATTCAAAAACAAACAGCTTGACCGAGTTCTGAAAAAAGATGGTGTCTGTAAAGGTATCGACCCCACCCGCTTCGCCATTTACAAAGAGCGGCTTATCATAACCGTGCTGCTGTTTCCAATTTTCTATCGCTTCTGGGGTAACCCGCTTCACGCCCAGATGAACGCGGGCCATGTCATCCGGTGTATTCACAACAAAAAACAATGCAAACGTAATAATGTTTACGCCAATTAAAATTGGAATGGCGTAGAAAACACGTCTTACGATATAGGCCAACATCTAACTATGCACCTTCGCAGGAGACAATTGTTCCCGCTTTTTGTAGCTCATTATCGCTGGAACAATAATGATTATCATAAACACAAAAATCAGTAGAACAGGAAGCAGGACGGGTTGATTCCATTCATTCCGTTTTTGCTCACGTAAAGGCCCATTGATACGTTTGTATTGCATGGTATTGTGAGACATGAGATTGGGTTTGGCATTCAGAAACCAGTCATGATAAAGCCCGTAATTCTTGGGGTTCACTCCCCAGATCCAGGGCGCATCTTCCCGCGCAATATTCACCATCTGATCGATAATGGCCTGCCGATCTACCCCATTAGGCATATTTTTCATGCGCTCAAACAAGGCATCAAATTTTTTATTTTTGTAATTCGATGCATTTTCCCCGTTCTTGTCCACTTTTTGGTTCGGTCCATACAAAAGGAACAGAAAATTTTCCGGGTCCGGGTAGTCTGCATTCCATCCCCAGATATAGATCTGCGCCGAACCCTTTAGCATCTTTTCCTGGAAGCGATTGTACTGGGTGTTTCTCACCACGAGTTGAATATTCAGTTTATCAAACTGCTTACGAAACCAATTGAATCGCGCCTTGTCATCGGGCCCACCACCCGCGATATCCAGATTGAGTACTAATGGTTTACCGGACTTGCTATCCACTCCGTTGGGATAACCCGCTTCGGCCAAAAGCTTCTGAGCCGCGGTAATAGGCTTACGCTTGGCACGTCCATCTTCCCAATCGTAGACCACAGGATTAATCCCTTTCTCACCCTCTACATAACCAAAAATTCCAGGTGGTAGCGGCCCCTGAGCAGGTATCCCTCTGCCGTTCATAAAAATGGATATGTACTCTTCATAGTCAATGGCAATTGAAAGCGACTGCCTAAGCTTGCGCGCCCTTTCACTTAAACCACCTATAACCGGATCTATCATATTAAAACCCAGATAGAAGGTAGAGGTGGCAACCGACGTTGACAAGCGTATCCCCTTCTCTTTCATCTGTTCACTCAAGCCCACTTCCCCTTGACCGCTCACCTGTATGGCCTGATCAAAACTCTCGGAGCTAATCCCGGAGGTGTCGTAGTAACCTTGCAGAAACTTGTTCCAATAGGGAATGGTTTCTTTCTCCAGGCTATAAACGACTTTGTCTATGAAGGGCATGGGTTTTCCAGCATCGGCCAACAAACCTAATTCGCGGTCGCCCCGCTCTCCTTCAGTTGGATAACGATCACCGCGGTAGTTAGGGTTTTTCACCATAATCATTTGCCGATTCGGATTGTTCACTGTTAGCATGTAGGCACCGGTACCCACTGGGTACCAGTCCAGTGTGATATTATTGTCCTTCATACCTTTTTGAGAATAGAACTGGTCCGCCTCCACTGGCATGGGCGCGAAAAACGGCATGGACAACCAATATACCAATTGGGGATAACTGCCTTCGATGGTGATCTGATAGCGGTAACGATCCAACACCTTCACCGCAGGAAGATCATATTTACGCAAATCGAGAAAAAGTTCACCGCGCTTTTTCAGTTCTTCGTATTCTGTTTTTAATCTCTTGGCATAGTCATCCAGTCCGACAAAATAGGCCGCCATTACACCGTAGATGGGCGAATGCAAGGCGGGATGGGCCAAGCGTTTCATCTGATACACATAGTCGTCTGCCGTCAGCTCTCTGCTACCTGTCTGTATAAATTCCGAGAGCGTGTGATATTGCTTTATTTGCTCCTCAGCTAGTCCCAAGTAGCGTGGATTTCCCTGCTCATCCCTTGCAAAGGCCGGATGGGGCTGATATTGGATTCCCTTTTGTATCTCGATGGTGTAAACGCTGCGATGGACCTGATTGGCCGGAGTGTTTTTAGCCAGCCTCTTTCCATTCTTATCAAATATTTCAGGCTCTGGCACCTGGGTCGCCGTGAGGGGAACAAGTTCATAGGGCCGCTTCAGGTAGTGATACTGTAAAGGTGGCTCGTATATCTGCCCAATGAAGGCATATTCGTTCGAGCTGTAGGAGCGTATGGGGTCCAAATGTTTGGGACGCGCTTCAAACGATGAATAGAGGATATTCTGCCCCAGCTCCGAGTCCGGATAAGGCGAGTTCCACGGTTGCTCACCGCAGGCCGTCAAAACCGTCACCACGAGAGACAAACCGACGACGCCAACTTGACGCAAGCTATTGAACAACGTGACAAACTCCCTTTCACCACTCATCCGTATCAAGTTAGCACAAATCGCGCCTTGCGTCCTGCACCCTAGGAGGGAATGGGTTAAATCCTAAAATTGCGGTACAATCACCCATAATACTTCGGATGAACTTGGACAAGAAAGGACCAATCTTATGGGATTTTTAGCGGGCAAGAAGGCCTTGATAGTGGGACTAGCCAGTAATCGCTCCATTGCCTGGGGTATCGCCAAGGCGATGAAGGATCAAGGGGCGGAGTTGGCGTTCACCTATCAGAACGATAAACTAAAAGGGCGCGTGGAAGACATGGCCGCCGAATTGGGCTCTAATATCACCATGCCCTGCGATGTGAGTAGCGATGCGGAAATCGCAGCCGTATTTGAGACGCTGGGTTCGCACTGGGATGGTTTGGACAGCATAATCCACTCCGTGGGATTTGCCCCCAAAGAAGAGCTAAAAGGCGATTATGTGGAAGCCACCACCCGCGCCGGATTTAACACGGCGCACGAAATCAGCTCCTACAGTTTCACTGCCCTGGCCAAGGCCGGACGCAAAATGATGCAAGGTCGTAACGGTTCTCTGGTCACCCTGAGTTATCTGGGAGCGGAGAAAGTGCTGCCTAACTACAATGTGATGGGCCTGGCCAAAGCCAGCCTGGAGGCCAATGTGCGTTATATGGCCAGCGCCATGGGTCCTGAAGGCATACGCGTTAACAGCGTGTCTGCCGGCCCAATCAAAACGCTGGCTGCTGCAGGGATCGGTAATTTCCGCTCCATGTTGTCTACCTTTGAAAAAACAGCACCTCTACATCGTAATGTCACCATCGAAGAAGTCGGAAATGTGACTGCCTTCCTGTGTTCTGATCTGGCAAGCGGCGTCACCGGCGAAAACATTTATGTAGACTGCGGCTACAATATTGTCGGCATGCAGTTAGACTAGAGCGGATAAGGGGCTGGACGCGACACCCGTCCAGCCTTTTCCTTATGGACAAACCTCAATTTTTTATAACCGACGTCTTCACCGATAAAAAATACGGCGGCAATCAACTCGCCACCTTCTACCGTTGTGAATCCCTCAGCGATTCCGATATGCAGTCCATCGCCAGAGAAATCAATTTTTCGGAAACAACATTCATCACCGGGAATAAAGACGATTCCTTCTCGGTAAGAATTTTTACCCCCAAGGAAGAAATTCCCTTTGCGGGCCACCCCACCTTAGGCACAGCCCATGTCATTAAAAATAGACTGGGACTGAGCACTGACGACACGGTGCTACTTGATCTGAAAATCGGAAAAATTCCGGTTGAGTTTTCTGATAGTGGCGAACTCTGGATGAAACAAGTGGTACCCGTTTTCGCGAAAACACACGATTCCAAACACTTCGCTGAGATATTGGGCCTGGAGCCTGCTCATCTGGTAGAGCGGCACCCGGTACAAACGGTATCCACGGGGTTTCCAACCACAATAGTGCCACTCAAAAATACCGCGGCATTAAAAGAAATAAAAATTAACAAAGACCTCTATTTTTCTTATGTGGAAAACGAAGAAAGCAAAATCTTTCTCGTCTTTGCGCCAGGGGGTTATGAAGCGGATCAAACGCTAGGCGTGCGCGTGTTTGCAGACTATTTTGGTATAGAAGAAGATGCCGCCACAGGAAGTTCCAACGGTGCCTTAGCGGCGTATCTAAGTAAACACCAGGTACTGCAACAAAAAAAGATCGATATAAAAGTTGGACAAGGCTATGAAATGGGTCGCCCGTCTACCCTCTTATTAAGAACCCAATCCACGAATGATCAGATACAAGTCTATGTGGGAGGACGCGTGGTGGATGTCGCCCAAGGGACTTGGGCATAGCCATTCGAAAGATCCACTCACATCGCAGTGGCTGATAAAAAAGTTCACCCGACTCCTTGAAACAAGGCCTTACCACTACATCCTTACTTCAAGGCCCACGAGCGCATTCACAAAGTCCCCGGTGATGTTCTTATTACCCCCCGTGGACACAGGCTCAAAGTCATCCATGGTCCTTTCTGCACGCACAGTCGCAAGGATATTAATGTTTTTCGTAACACCCAAACCAAGCTCCAAACCCAATACACCCGCCGGTCTAAAACTTTGTTCCTTCACGCCCAAGTCATCCATCTTGGTGTCAATACCTACCCAGGCGATCCCCGGGATAATTCTCAAGGGTCCCAAACCCAGGGGTAGAAAAAACCAGTCCCACAAAATTCGCTGATAATGGCCGCCCCCACCCCCTTTGATGGCATGCTCGGAATATGTGAAGTCCAATCCCAAACCAACGGAGCCAGACTTTGTGACCTTTGCCCCCCCAAAGATATGAAAGCGAACCGAGTTTCCGTTTTCTATGAGTTCACCCACTTCCTCTTGAGGAATTGCCCAGCCACCCTGAGCCGAAAAAGCTGCGGTGAGGTCCACAGAATAGGCGGGTAGTGAATAGAAAAAACTGAACGCGATACCGAATAGAATGCGTTTCATAAAACCATCCCTGGTGTAATTTTTGGAAACCTATGCAACTACTCATCCAGAAAATCAGGCGCGAGGTTAGTGCAATCTCACCTCCCATTCTTGCCTGTAATCATAACCATCTGTTAGCGTCTTTAAAAAGGCGACGATATCTGCCTCATCTTGCGCACTCAATTTCAAGTTACCCAGTTCCTTCTTGTTCACATTTTCAGAAATCTCAGGCGCACGCCATTTGCTATCCACGTCTCGGGTATTGTAAAAAGAAACGACCTCTTCCAGGCTAGCAAAAACCCCGTTGTGCATATAAGGGCCTGTCAGAGCGATGTTTCTAAGCGTAGGAACACGAAATTTACCCCGTGTATTTGCGGAATAAATGATCTCGCCGAGTCCCTTGTCGGCCAAATTCGGTTTTTCAGGATGGGGAGGGACCCCAAGATTGTCGTAGGTGAAATCGGTAAACAGGGCACGTCCGCCTTCTTCAGCGGGCTTATTGGGATGACACGCTGCGCAATTACCCTTGTCTTCCCTTTCAAACAGAGCCAGCCCTCTTTTTTCCTGTTCTGTAAACTGGCTCTTACCTGCAAGATAGTAATCATACTTGGATGAAAAAGAATTCAGTTCCTGGCTGCGCTCATAACTCGTTATAAGGTGTGAGAGTTGGTTAAACGCCACCTTGGAATTTGCCAATGCCTGCTCACCGTAAAACTGACGAAACTTGTCCAGGTAACCCAACTCCTTAAGGCGCTCATATAATTGGGACTTGCTTTCGATCCCCATTTCCACAGAACTGAACATGGGCCCTTCCAATTGATGAGACAGGCTCAGGGCCCGCCCGTCCCAGAATAGGCCGCCATAGACCAGGTCCTCCTCGCGCACATAAGACAACTTGGGCACGAAGGCCGAATAGGTAATGGTAGGGGAATTTCGATCCGTGAACTTCGCCGGATTGACGCCCTGGGAAAAGGCTGTGCCCCTGGGATCGGCAAAACCCGTTTGGGGTGCATGGCAACCGGAACACGCCACTCCCTGGGGCTCAGAAAGCCTGGAATCAAAAAACAGGCTCTTACCCAGTTGCTCCTCAGGAGACAGCACAGGCCTATCTGCGGGCACCAGGAGGGAACAACCCGCCACCGTGGACAAGACAACTGCCCCCATCGCTAAACCAGCATATAATTTATTGAGTTTCATACACTTTTATACAATCCCGTTAAAAATAGAATCATTATTGATAATGATTCTCATTATCTTTATTTTAAGTTCCAAAATCAAGCCCACTGGACTAGTCACAAGTCTAATATGGTATGATTGCGCTGCCAATCAGTTCCACCTAAGCGGATAGACTCTGCCAGAATTTTGATCCACAAGGTACTCATTGCTTGTATGAGCATCATCCTGATCGACAATTACGACTCCTTTACCTTTAACCTGTCTCAGCAAATCGAGCGTCTTAGCGGCATAACGCCCATGGTGTTTAAAAATGACGAGATCAGTGTTGAAGCGGTGAAAAAAATCGATCCGCTCGCTCTGGTAATTTCACCTGGACCAGGCAGACCAGACCGTGCGCATGATGTGGGAATCGCTCCACACTTACTGCAAGAGTTGGATGTTCCCGTACTAGGCGTTTGCCTCGGCTATCAACTCATGGCACACCTGTGCGGTGCAAAAATTGCCTTGGCCATAGAAGCCATGCATGGGCGCCTCTCCGCCGTATCGCATCTGCAAGACCCCCTATTTGAAAACATTCCATCGACCTTTAATGTAGTGCGTTATCACTCTCTGATAGTGGAAAATAATTTGCCATCTGAGCTGCAAGCACTGGCCACAACAGACAGTGGCGAACTAATGGCTGTTAAACACCGATCCAAGCCGTGGTGGGGAGTACAGTTTCATCCCGAGTCCATCTCAACAGAGTGGGGCGATGAACTCATCGCCAATTTCTTGCGTCTTGCCAAAATAGACTTACATCCAGCAAAGCCCATTGCTCGAACCACCTCGCGCAGTGTGGCGAATAAAAACCTGGTTTTCGAAAAACTGGTTCTCCCGGAAAAGGTAGCGACTCCTGCCAATACCCTAAAACGACTACATCAGCATCTTTTTGGAAAGGAAGAAAACCAATTCATTCTAGGTTCGCCCACATTTATAGACATGGGCCAATCACAATTTGTCTACATGGGCTCGAGTAATAAACGCATCGACTATGTCCTTAAAGATAACACTATAACGATTACTGGCCGTGACAAAATCTCAATTAAACAAGACATTTTCACTTACATGGATAGTCTGTTGAAAGAAAAAAACACGGAATCCATCCTTCCTTTTCCCTTCACGGGTGGTCTGGTGGGATATTTTGGCTACGAACTGAAGGCCCTTTGTGGGGGTGATCAAGCCCATCAATCACCCTATCCGGATGCCAGCTTTTTGTGGGTTGAAGAATTTATTGTTCTCGATCGTAGTGAGCAAGTCTTGTATTGCGTTTCAACAGATGAAGAACGTCTTCTGAAGCTGGTTGATAATATTCAGACCTTTTTCGATTGCGCGACACGAAAAGACGAGACGCCCCAAACGGGTACGCACAGAATTTACAAGCCCTTCTTTGACAGAGATAAAAAACAATATCTCAAAGACATACTCATATGTCAGGATAAAATTAGAGAAGGGGAAAGTTACGAGGTCTGTCTCACCAATCAGATCAGACTAGACCTAGTTTCAAATCCAGCCGATTTGTACTGGCAACTTTGTGACACAAACCCAGCCCCCTATGCAAGTTTTTATAAGACGAACACACTGAGTGTAGTCAGTTCATCACCTGAAAAATTTCTAACCATACACAGCGATGGCCGGGTGCGATCTAAACCGATAAAGGGGACTCGTGCTGTATCGCTTTCTCAAGACTTGTCTATACAACAAGACAACCTAAAAAAGAGTATTAAAGATCGCGCAGAGAACCTCATGATTGTTGATCTGGTACGTAACGATCTAAACCGTGTTTGTGAAACAGGTAGTGTAAACGTCAGCAAACTCATGGATGTGGAAAGCTTTCGCACTGTTCACCAGATGGTAAGCACAGTATGTGGTCAACGGCGGGCAGACAAAAGCAATATGGATGTGATACGCGCCTGCTTCCCCGGAGGCTCCATGACCGGCGCGCCCAAAATCAGAACCATGCAAATCATCGATGAATTGGAAGGACAAGCACGAGGCATCTATTCCGGTGCACTGGGATTCCTGTCGTTTAATGGCGAAGTGGACTTGGGTATGGTGATACGCACACTGGTTTGTACCGAAAAAGACACCACTATTGGAACGGGTGGGGCGATTGTTTCGCTATCTGATCCAGATAAAGAGTTCGCGGAAATTGAGTTGAAGGCGAAGGTTTTGGTGGAGGCTTTAAGGGGATAGTTACTTCGGTGTGCCCTTTGGGTATTGTCTTGAAAAAAGACGGATGCTGGGGTTGTTGGGCATCATTGCATTCAGCTCAATCTACAAACAAAGTAGGTTGATGCTGAAGACCGCAGGTCTGAAGCCCAACGGACTCTCTGATTTTGTGTTTTTTTTCACACTCTCTTCGTAAGATGCACAGGTTTCGCCCTGATGGGCGAGTGACTTTTGGCAAGACAAAAGTAACAACCCTACGCCCTCAACACATCCTTCTCACCCTGCAACTTGGCAAGAACCACCGCACCACAAGAATCCGAGAATACATTGACACTGGTCCGACACATGTCGAGAACCCGATCCACCGCCAGGATTAAACCAATCCCTTCCGCGGGTAAGCCGATGGCAGCAAGAATAATCGCAATCGCCACCAAACTAGCCGAGGGAATACCGGCCACACCAATCGAGGTTAATAGAGCCGTCAACACAATCGTAAACTGCATACCAAAACTCAGATCGAGTCCATAAGCCTGAGCAATAAAGACAGCCGCCACACACTCATATAGAGCCGTTCCATCCATATTTACCGTTGCGCCCAGTGGAAGTACGAAGCTGGAAGTCTTATTCGACACACCCGCATTTTTCTCCACGCACTCCATGGTGATAGGTAGAGTCGCAGAAGACGAACTCGTGGAAAAAGCCGTTAATAGTGCGGGAGCCATGGCCTTATACATTTTGATAGGACTAACTCCGGCCACAAATTTTAAAATCAAGGGCATTATCACAAGGATATGGATCAACAAAGCCAATATTACAGAAAAGAAAAACATCGCCAGGGGCGCAAACGCCTCCAGGCCGGTCGAGGAAACGACTTTCGCTACCAAACCAAAGACGCCGATCGGCGAAAATTTCATGATCAGATCTGTGATTTTCATCATCACATCAAATACGGCCTGCCAGAAATCCTTAAGCGTCTGGCCGTGACGCCCTTCGATATGAGCCATGAAATAGCCAAAGAGCAGACTGAAAAAGATCAGACCCAACATCTGACCATCGGCCGCCGCGCTGACTATATTAGGCGGCACCGTCCGCAAAAAGATTTCGACTACATCGCCTGCACCTTTCCCTTCCACCTTGTCCATGAAAGAACTGGTATCGGCTTGCAGGCCAATGACCTCTTTGGCAGGCTGACCATCCACCACGCCCGGTTGCAGGGTGTTCACCACCAATAGACCCACCAAAATGGCCAAAAGACTGGTGCTCATGTAATACACTATGGTCTTAGCACCTAGAGTGCCCAGATTATTCCCACCGCCAATATTCATTATTCCAGTGATGATCGCCGAGACAATCAAGGGAACAATAAGCATCTTCAGGGCATTGAGAAAGAGTGTTCCAAGAAAAACATAGACATCGTAGAAACGAAGACCGAATAACGCCCCTTCCCTTCCAGATAGGGATCCGGCGATAACCGCCAGAACCAAGGCGATGAGTATTTGCCAATGTAGTTTTAGCTTAGGCAATTTTACAATACCTATTGTAAATAGCCGCTCTGCAAATAGTCCGTAGTCTAGAGATTATTATTAAACCTTTGGATTTCGGCTTTTGTCTCGAGAGACTTAACAATCATGCCGAGTTGGTCCAGGCCATTCGCATTCGCGATAGAAGCGGATAGACGCTCTTTCTCTTCCTTTGGAACCTCGTCTTTGCCAGCACGCACTGACTTTATACCAATGATGGTATAGTCACCATTCGCTGCAGCCACTCCACGAAACACAGGGTTAAACTCAGGCTTGGGCGCTTTGAATGCCTCGTTGACAATATTTCCAGGCACCTTGCTTCCTGTGCGCTTGACCCACTCCTCTGAATTCCACGTCAACTTATGAGTTTTTGCAAGGGAAGTGGGCGATTTCCCCGATTGAACGTCTGCCAGAATTTTCTCACCTTTTTCCTTAGCCATCACCATTGCCTTCGTATTTTTCAACTGACTGACGATGGCGCTCTTTACCTCATCCAAAGGTTTGAGCTTGGCAGGCTTATGTTCTTTAAGCCGAACTACCACACTGTGGCTATCTGAGATTTCAATTGCCTCACTGTTTAGCCCTTCATTTAACA
>JAOUPJ010000053.1 GCA_029879945.1 Gammaproteobacteria bacterium | reverse complement strand
TCATTGGAGAATGCGGCATCCCTGACCTTGGGATTTGACACAATTCCTGGCCCGCCCATCTTGGAGAACAGGGTAGTAGTCTGAATAGTCAAACCCAGCTCATCTGCTGCAGGCTCCAGTGATTCAGGGTTTTCATAAGTCAGATTAACAAGCTTTTCTGCCTTTTCCGCGTAAACACGCTCTGCCTTGCTGCGTTTTAACTCTTTCAGCAATTCGTCTCTTACGTCTCCCAAATTCTTTCCTTTACCCGCCTTAATTTCTTCAAGCTTAATGATGTGGTAGCCGAATTCAGAACGAATGGGCTTACTGATTTCGCCCTTGTTAAGCGCAAAAGCCGTGTCTTCAAAGACCTTGTCCATAATACCTTTACCAAAAAAACCGAGGTCTCCACCCTGTTCTGCTGACCCAGGGTCTTGAGAATGTTTCTTGGCTAACTCTTCAAACGATTCACCGGATTGAATTTTGGCGTGTAGGTCGTTGATCTTCTTCTTCGCGTCCGCATCAGAGGTTTTATCATCGACGCTGATCAGGATGTGACGCGCCTTACGTTCCTCCCCAGTCATGAAACGTTCTTGTTGTTCTTCGAAATATTCCTCTACCTCATCGTCACTGACTTCTATACCCCCCGTAAGGTCATTCACGTTTAGCTCCAAATAGCTAACGCTCACTTGTTCTTGCGTTTGATATTGACCTTGGTTTTTATCGTAATAGTCTTTAACAGCGGCATCGTCGATATTAATATCTTTGGTAAAACTATTGGCTGCCACGGTCATATAGCCAATCTGGCGTTCCTGCTGCTCCAAAAGATAGGTGTTTTTAATATCGTTGTTTGTTGCAAAGGCTGAACTGCTAAGACCAAGTGCAAACTGCTGCAGTATCAAGTCTCTACGCAAGCGATGCTCGAAACCGGCAACGCTCTGTGAATTTTGCCTGAGGGTCTGCTCGTAGAGGGATTTGGAAAACTTTCCATCCTGTTGAAAATTTGGAATTTCGTGGACTCTACCTGCCAATTGCTGATCGGATACAAACATACCTGAATCGGTGGCCGAGATGGATAACACTGTGCGCTCTATTGATCGTTGCAGTGCAGATTTCTTGATCTGATCTTCAAACTGATCAATATCAAAGCCTTCACCAAACATTTGACGCATGCGACTTTGTTCTTCAACAAAAGCAAGTCGATAGTCATTAACCGATATATCTTCACCGTTAACCGTCGCAACCTTGGTCTGATCTACCCCGCCAGAAAAGTAGTTACTGATACCAAATAGGGCAAAGCTGATCACAATTGCACCAATCACCAACCAAACAAAGACACCTTGGGCACGATCACGAATGGACTGTAGCATAGTGAGTTCCGACTCTATTCCGTTAAAGTTTATATTGAGGTACCTGGGACGATACCTTTGAAATCTGGCAAATTAGTGAAAAAATCAGGCCAGTTCTGTGCAGCCCAAAGCTTAAGCAACACATTGGACCTTGTAAAGAAAAAAGGTGCCGATTGGCACCTTTTTATACTGTATGGCGGAGCGGACGGGGCTCGAACCCGCGACCCCCGGCGTGACAGGCCGGTATTCTAACCAACTGAACTACCGCTCCAAAACCGGCTGGAGAAATCATAACTATTTGATTTACTCCACTTTTTATTTGGTGGGTGCTGAGGGACTTGAACCCCCGACATTCGCCTTGTAAGGGCGACGCTCTCCCAACTGAGCTAAGCACCCGAGAAAGCGCGTTAGTTTACGGCATCTTTCAATGCTTTTCCAGGCTTAAATCCAGGGACTTTAGCCGCCGCGATCTCTATGGGTTCGCCCGTCCTGGGATTGCGCCCAGTGCGCGCAGAGCGCTCTTTTACCTGAAACGTTCCAAACCCTACAAGCGAGACTTGATCTCCCTGTTTCAATGCACCAGTCATGGCATCTAGTACTGCATCCAATGCCCGGGATGCTGCAGCCTTAGAAAGATCTGCAGATTCTGCAACAACATCAACCAACTCAGCTTTATTCACGCGCAATCCCCTTTTCTTTGCTTGCCTCAAAAGAAAGCCGCCGAAATGTCCGGCGGCGGGTAGTGTGGGAACATTACCAATTCTCACTCAAAACTGTCAAGAGAGAACGGTAAAGGTTTTAAAAATATTTAGTGTCTAAGTCGATTTGGATGTTTATTTTCCGGCTCTTCTTCACTTTGCTTAACAATTTCATTTTCGATCTTACCATCTTTTCCTTGCGGAACGTGTTGTAAAGCAACTTGTAACACTTCATCGATCCACTTAACCGGTTTGATGTCAAGCTTTTCCAAAATGTTTTCTGGTATTTCTGCTAGATCACGTCTGTTTTCGCTCGGTATCAAAACTGTTGCAATTCCACCACGTAATGCTGCCAAAAGTTTTTCCTTCAAACCACCGATTGGCAACACCTCACCACGTAAGGTAATTTCTCCTGTCATGGCCACATCTGCCTTAACAGGAATTCCTGTTAATACAGAGACAAGTGCTGTGCACATTCCTATCCCCGCACTCGGTCCGTCTTTTGGAATGGCGCCTTCTGGAACGTGGATATGTATATCATTCTTTTCGTAAAATTCAGAATCAATATCCAACATTTGTGAACGACTACGCACCACGGTCATCGCCGCTTGAACCGATTCTTTCATTACATCACCAAGCTGACCGGTTATGGTCATCTTACCTTTACCGGGAACGGTCGTCGCTTCAATCGTTAACAGATCTCCACCCACTTCCGTCCACGCAAGTCCAGTAACCTGTCCCACTTGATCAAACTCTTCAGCACGTCCAAATCGATGACGTTGAACACCCAAATAGTCTTCCAGATTCTCAGCAGAAACAGACACAGTTGTTTTTGATGGGTCTATCAATATTTCTTTCACTACCTTACGACAAATTTTCGATATTTCCCTTTCCAGATTTCGCACACCGGCCTCGCGAGTGTAATAACGAATAATGTCGCGAATAGCAGTTTCGTCGACTTCAATCTCCAACTCTTTAAGACCGGAGTTCTTAATCTGTTTGGGCAACAAATAACGAGTCGCAATGTTTACCTTTTCATCCTCGGTATACCCGGGAATACGAATCACTTCCATACGATCCAACAAAGGAGCGGGAATATTTAAACTGTTTGCTGTCGCAACGAACATCACTTCAGACAAATCATAATCCACTTCCAAATAGTGATCGTTGAAGGTGTGATTTTGCTCTGGATCAAGCACTTCCAACATGGCAGAGGAAGGATCTCCACGAAAATCCATGCTCATCTTGTCCACTTCGTCCAGGAGGAACAGTGGATTTCGCACGCCCACTTTCGACATGTTCTGTACGATTTTACCCGGCATGGAACCAATATAGGTTCGTCGATGCCCTCTAATTTCAGCTTCGTCTCGTACACCGCCTAGCGACATACGGACAAACTTACGATTAGTAGATTTAGCAATCGATCTCCCCAACGAGGTCTTACCTACACCGGGAGGGCCAACCAGACACAACACAGGGCCCTTTAACTTCTTAACCCGTTGCTGCACTGCCAAGTATTCCAAAATGCGCTCCTTGACCTTCTCAAGCCCATAATGGTCTTCATCCAAGGTCTCTTGAGCACGCACTAAATCGTGGCGCACCTTGGTACGTTTTCGCCAAGGCACCGAGACTATCCAGTCGATATAGTTGCGCACTACGGTCGCTTCTGCCGACATGGGTGACATCATCTTGAGCTTGTTCATTTCAGAGGTCGCTTTCTCTTTGGCCTCTTTGCTCATACCCGATTTTTCAATTTTGTCTTGCAAGTCTTCTACTTCATTGGGCGCATCATCCATCTCACCCAATTCTTTTTGAATGGCCTTCATCTGCTCATTCAAATAGTACTCACGCTGACTCTTTTCCATCTGCCGCTTAACACGGCCACGAATGCGCTTCTCTACCTCCAACAGGTCTATTTCAGACTCCATAATTCCCATGAGGTGTTCAAAACGTTCTCGTAAATTGTTCGTTTCAAGGATCTGCTGTTTCTCATCAATCTTTAACGCCATGTGAGCTGCAATCGTATCTGCAAGCCGACCCGGCTCATCAATACCCGCCAGTGAAGTGAGAATTTCAGGTGGGATCTTTTTATTTAATTTTACGTATTGATCAAATTGCGTGAGCACAGAACGCATCAATACTTCAGTCTCGCGTTCATCCAAAGGTTCGGCTGGGACAGGTGTAACCTTTGCGGAAAAATATTCTTCGCTCGGTAAGAAATCATCTATTTCAGCTCGCTCCAGGCCTTCAACCAATACCTTAACCGTTCCGTCTGGCAGCTTGAGTAGCTGCAAGATACTGGAGATGGTACCGATGCGATAGATATCTTCTTCAGCCGGCTCATCTTCAGCCGCACTCTTCTGCGCAACGAGCAACACCTGCTTGTCATCTTCCATTGCGGCCTCTAGTGCTCGAATGGATTTTTCACGGCCAACAAACAAGGGAATCACCATATGCGGATAGACTACGACATCACGCAATGGCAGGACCGGGGTAACTACACTTTGCTCATCCTCGGTGGAAAATTCCAAATCGTCGTTTTCTCTATCCATTTTTACTTCCTCTTCATCCGCTATTTAGATTGATCGGAGCCTCTAAAAGTTTAGACAACTCTCAGACAAAAATATTTTGTCGGATTTACGCCAAACCGATTTTTTAAAAAAGCCAATTAAAATACAATAAAATCAACTTCTTATCTCGCACCCTGAAACTCCCTTAGCACCTTTTGGAAAGTGCAAGTTCCCGGCCAGTGTCTGTATCGGGCGACGTGGAAAGCTGGGGAGCTCTGGCGGCATCAGATAGGCATTTCAAAGACATAGTGAGGGTAAGCACAAGATATTTCAAGGCTAAAATATAAAAAGGCACCGCTAGGGTGCCTTTTTTAATCGCCTACAAAATGTACACTATTCGGAGGCGGCTCGGTCTTGTCCGCTGCTGTACATCAACAAGGGCTCGCCCTTATTGTCTATGCAATCGCCATCAATGACGACCTTGGACACGTCAGCCATGGATGGTAATTCATACATAATGTCCAGTAGCGCATTTTCAAGGATAGAACGCAGGCCTCGAGCACCTGTTTTACGTTCCATTGCCTTGCGTGCGATACGGCGTAGCGCCTCTTCACGGAATTCCAATTCAGCCCCTTCGATCTCAAACAACTTGGAGTATTGTTTGGTGACCGCATTTTTGGGCTCAGTAAGAACTCGCATCAAGGCGTCTTCATCCAGCTCATCCAGGGTAGCTATTACGGGAAGACGGCCCACGAACTCTGGAATCAGACCATAGCGAACCAAATCTTCTGGTTCCACCTGGCTCATAAACTCAGAGCTACGCTTGTTATCATCTTTGCTCTTCACTTCAGCATTGAATCCAATACCACCTTTCTCGGTACGATCACGTACCACGTTTTCAATACCAGCAAACGCACCCCCCACAATGAACAGGATGTTTGCCGTGTTCACTTGCAGGAATTCCTGTTGCGGATGCTTGCGTCCACCCTGTGGTGGAACAGAAGCGATAGTACCTTCAATCAGCTTCAGCAAGGCCTGTTGCACACCCTCACCAGACACGTCACGTGTGATGGAGGGGTTGTCAGACTTGCGGGAAATCTTGTCGATTTCGTCTATGTAGACGATACCGGTTTGTGCCTTTTCCACATCATAGTCACACTTCTGTAGAAGCTTCTGGATGATGTTTTCCACGTCTTCCCCTACATAACCGGCTTCGGTCAATGTGGTGGCGTCGGCGATGGTGAAAGGAACATTTAACAGACGCGCCAGAGTTTCGGCTAATAGTGTTTTCCCAGAGCCTGTAGGGCCTAGCAGCAAGATATTACTCTTGGATAGCTCCACATCGTCTTTTTTCAGACCCACATCCAGGCGCTTGTAGTGGTTGTACACTGCGACCGATAAGATCTTTTTGGCGCGGCTTTGACCAATAACGTACTCATCGAGAACCTTATTGATTTCGCGGGGAGTTGGAAGTTTGCTGCCATGGACAGATGGCGCTTTGTCTTGAACCTCTTCACGAATAATGTCGTTGCACAGCTCAACGCACTCGTCACAAACAAAGACTGAAGGACCAGCGATTAGCTTACGAACTTCGTGTTGGCTCTTTCCACAGAAGGAACAATAAAGAAGTTTATCTCCGTTATTGCCCTTGTTATGCCCGTCGTCACTCATAGAAATACCTCTTGGTCTTGCTCTCAGAGTTTACGTCCGTAGACGGTAAACGGCAAATTGTTTTGCTGGCAGTAACTTAGCTCATCCAACTTAAGCCGGTCTTACTGCCTGACACCTACAAACCGTTCAGTTTATTACGCTCATTTTAGCGAATTCTACGGGCGAGTATTCGCTAAGGTCCTTCTAAGCGCTTGTTTCTTCGCCACCTCTATCATCAAGCACCGAGTCGATCAAGCCGTATTCGACTGCCTCATCGCCGCCCATGAAAAAATCTCGATCGGTATCATTCTGTATTTTCTGAATATCCTGACCGGTATGTTTCTGTAAAATCTTGTTTAAACGCTCACGAGCTCTAAGCACTTCTTTTGTATGGATTTCCAGGTCTGTGGCCTGCCCCTGATAACCCGCCAGTGGCTGGTGTATCATCATTCTGGAATGTGGGAGGCAGTGACGCTTACCTGCCGCTCCGCCGCAAAGGAGCAGGGCCCCCATACTGGCAGCCTGCCCTATACACAAGGTACTCACATCGGGCTTTATAAACTGCATGGTATCGTAAATCGCCAGACCTGCCGTAACCGAACCGCCGGGCGAATTGATATAAATAAAGATATCCTTATCGGGATTTTCTGACTCCAGGAATAGCAGCTGAGCCACTATCAGGTTGGCCATATGGTCTTCAACCTGTCCTGTCAGGAAGATTACTCGTTCTTTGAGTAATCTGGAGTAGATGTCAAACGCCCGCTCTCCGCGGCCGGTTTGCTCTATTACCATGGGCACCAGGTTGGCCTGTATGCCGGCTAGATTCTTGTTAAGCTCGATATCGGACATCCCTATCTTTCCTTTAGATCGTCTGCTATTCCTTGGACGATACCAGATCCTTAAATGGTACCATAGTATCAGTGACTTGCGCCTGTTCCAAGACCCAATCAACCACGGCTTCTTCAAGGATTAATGACTCAATTTCTGACAATCGCTTGGGATCAGAGTAATACCACTGCACCACGGCCTGTGGATCTCCGTAAGAAGCGGCCATGCGCTCAACCTCTGCTCGCACTGCCTCTTTTGTGGCCCTTATGTCATTTTCCTTGATGATTTCCGCTAAGATAAGTCCTAATGTGATGCGGCGCTTACCTTCTTTCTCGTAGGCCTCAGAGGAAACACCAGTAGAATCAGTGTTTTGCCCCTGCTGCCAGCGCAACTGATCTTGCATTTGTTGGGCCAGGCGGTCGGCCTCCTCTTTGACCAGAGCAAGGGGCACATCAATATTGTTTTTCTCCAAAACCGCGTCTAGCACCTGGCGCTTGATACGTGACTTGACCAGTCGTGCGGCCTCTTTTTCCATATTGCTGCGTACATCGGCTTTGAGTGCCTCAATTCCCTCACCATCGATATTGAAGGACTTGAGGAATTCTGCATTGATTTCCGGCATCACAGGCTGTTCTACCGCCGAAACGTCCAACACAAAATGCACGTCTTTTCCGGCAATATCAGGGGAACCGTAGCTCTCGGGGAATTTTAGGTCCAACTCGATAGTCTTGCCTTTTTCCGCGCCGATGAGCCCGTCTTCAAACCCTTCTATCATGCCTTTGGCACCGATAATGACCTTGAGGTCTTTACCTTCGCCACCTTGGAACACTTCACCGTTGATGGTCCCTTTATAGTCAACAGTCACCTGGTCATCAGTTTGGGCGGCACGGTCTACCGCTTCCCAGGTCACTCGCTGCTTGCGCAGCTTTTCGACCATATCGTCCACATCCTCGTCGTTGATTTCTGCGACTTTGCGTTCCAGCTTGATGCTGTCCAAGCCGGTCACCTTGATCTCGGGATAGACTTCAAATTCAGCAGTGTATTCCAGGCCTTGCTCAGGGGTTTGTTTTTGCTCAGATATTTTCGGGGTACCGGCAGGTCGCAAGTTTTCCTTGGTCACGGCCTCATAAAAGGAAGAAGAGACGGTATCACCGATCACTTCTGCACGGACTTGAATCCCATAACGCTTTTCCACCACACTGAATGGAACCTTGCCTGGACGGAATCCGGAAATCTTCACCTTAGGAGCGAGCGACTTCAGGCGATCTTTGATCTCGCTTTCAATCTGCTCTGCTGGTACCGCCACGGTCATACGACGACCAAGACCTTCAGTGGTTTCCACCGAAACTTGCATATCTTACCCCTTAAAATTCACACAGTTAGACTACGCACCCCTGGTCTGCTATCAACGCAGGGGTGGAAACAAATTGGTGCGAAAGGAGAGACTCGAACTCTCACGGGTCGCCCCGCTGGAACCTAAATCCAGTGCGTCTACCAATTCCGCCACTTTCGCATTCTGATCGATTGGGTGGGATTATACCTGTGCCCTTCAGAGGTTTGAACCACAAGTACTGATTTTTAAGTACATATGGCCGACAGGTATGCAGCGATTGCCTCGCTGATCCAGATCCATTCTCATCGAGATGGATTCTAATATCAAAACGCGGCCTATGATATCAAAAAGTCCTGACAAAGCAATGGCTGGCAGCGACTCCCTTGCACCGCCCTAGGGCGTGTCTACAAAGCTTGCGCTCGGTCACAGTTTCCAGCTTTGTGTATTAACCAATCTGTATTCCTGTCGATATAAGATGCAATCAGAATGCAACTTTAAAAACCAGAGCGAGAAACGCCATGTATGTGACTGATAAAACACTGTTTGACCGCGTCGGGGGCAGACCTACCCTGGTACGAGTCCATTCAATCTTTTATACCAAATGCTATGCCCATCCCTGGCTGGGAAAATACTTCGCCCACAAACCGCAGGAAGTACTGGAAGCACAACAAACAGATTTCATGCAATATCTAATGGGAGGCCCCAATCTGTACGCGGGAAAGACGCCCAAAAGCGCACATCAACACATCAATGTTACCGATGAACTGTTTAATCTGCGCCACGAACTTTTACACGAGGCCCTAACAGAAGCAGGACTGGATGAAGCACTGATTGACGAATGGATTAAAACCGATGCGCGGATGTATGGCGCCGTGGTCAAGAAATCAATAAATGATTGTGTTAAAACCTATCACTCCCAGGAAATACTGGACTTCAAACGACAAGCCTAACGTATAACGCCCTGCGGGATTATGGCGCTGGGTTGCGTAGGAGCCCCTTGCTTTAAAACAACCGGGACTTGCTCAGTGGCCGCGAGGTATTCATTACTATCCATCGATACCAAGGCAATGCCGCTGGTATAGGATAGAAACCACACCGGAACGAAGGCATACCAGGCCACAAATCGATGTATATTGATCTTTCGGGTCAAGCCCAAAGTGATCATACCCAGGAAGAGTACAATGGCCAGAGTAGATACCACGGTGTGACCGACTAGAAACCAGTTATCAAAGAAGTTGCTTGTGGAGTGATCCCTTAGCTGCTCCATCATCCAGGTGGCCCACATGTCCAAAACAAATCCCGTAACACCTGCCGAGATGTGACACCAGCGGGGAACGCCCCACTTTCTGTGCTTTTTACCAAGAACAATCGCCGTAGCGTAAAACACCAGGGCGATGGTCATAATAATTTTGATTTCGGTGAGGGCTTCCATCTAACGCAGCCATTCCTGTCAGTGAATTGACTCTAGGCTGTGATCTGCTTTTTTTGTGCCGAATGGAAAGTGTTTTATTGTCGGGACTAGTCTTTTTTGTCGTCCCAATTTCGACGGTTGATGGCGTAATCTGTGACCTTACCTTTAAAAGGTAAACTCAGGATACCCGGTAACCAGGCGACTTGTTTGAGTTCACGAAATCGGTTGATTCCGATCGTCATATTCTCATGTCCTCTTTGTGGTTGATCACGATAAGTTCCAAATAAACGATCCCAAATAGAAAGGCTAAACCCAAAATTACTATTGGCCTCATGATCTATCACAGAGTGATGAACACGATGCATATCAGGCGTTACAAGTAAGACACGAATGATTTTGTCCAGCCCCAAAGGAAGTTTTATATTGCCGTGATTAAACATCGCCATGGAGCTGAGTATGATTTCAAACATAATCACTGCAATCACTGGAGGCCCTAAGACGACGATAGTAGCAAACTTGATCAGCATGGAGAGTATTATTTCAATGGGATGAAAACGAGCGCCCGTGGTGACATCGTAGTCTAAATCCGCATGATGCACCCGATGCAGGCGCCAAAGCGCCGGCACAGCATGGACTAACACGTGTTGCAGATAGATGATGAGATCCATAAAAACGATGCTGAGGAAAACGGCCAGTGGCAAGGATAGGGAGTAAATATTCAAGAGCCCCCAACCATGTTCAACCGTAAAGAGCGCCACACCCACGGCGGCAGCAGGGAAAAGCAGCCTGAGAATGAGCGTGTTTAGAAAGACCAGTCCGATATTATTGGTCCAGCGTAGTACTTTGGAAACCGTAAGCGCACGTCTGGGAGCTAAAAATTCCCACAAAGCAATAAGTACAAATGTGCCGAAAAAAAAGGCCAGTCTGATTTGGGGTTCGTATGCGCTAATTGTTTCCATATGGTTTATTTCTCGGAGGCAGTCCTCTCATACTTGATATTGACCGGCGTACACACATTGCGTTCCCTATTCGCCATGCGTCCACAACAGCGACACAAAAATTGCGGATTTGATGCCACCGCTAACACAGCCTGCAGGTCAAATTCATTTGCAGGCTGCGTTAGTTGACACATATGATGCGCTGGAATTTCAGCGGCACAACAGCTTGATTTTGCATCCGTCATCGTTCAAGCACAGCAAGCTGAGCCACAACAGTCGGCACCGGGTTTGGTCCCTTCTATCGTTGCTGACACGATATAGTCCGTTATGTTTCGACCAGGTGCCCAGTCCCGGATAAACTCTTTGGACTCGTCCTTGGGTTGAACGCGTACATCTTTGAATCCGGCAGACTTGATGATGCTTTCCAGCTCATCCAGCAGTGAGGCATTACCTATGCAGCCCGCGATAAGTTCAGGATCGTTTCGCATTTCCTCGGGTAATTCGATTGTCGCCACTACATCAGAAATGGCCAATCGACCACCTGGCTTTAATACACGGAATGCCTCGTCAAAGACCTGTTGCTTACTGGGTGAAAGGTTTATGACACAATTGGAAATGATTACATCGACCGAATCATTGGCAACTGGCAAATTTTCTATTTCTCCCAAGCGGAATTCCACGTTTTCGTATTTTCCTTTCACGGCGTTGTTTCTGGACTTGCTAATCATGTCTGGTGTCATATCGACACCGATGACTCTTCCGGTTTCACCCACTTCCACTGAGGCCAGAAAACTATCAAATCCACCCCCAGAACCCAGATCTACGACCACCTCACCTGCTCGCAGTGAGGCAATGGCACGAGGATTACCACAACCCAGGCCCATATCGGCGCCGGCTGGAACACTGGCCAAGTCTTTTTCATCATAACCAAGGCGAGTGGAAATGAGTGCATTGAGACTGGTATCGTCCGATACGCCGCAACAGGAACTGGCGTTTCCTTCTTCAACAAGCTTGTTTGATGCATTCGCCACTTTGGCGTAGGCCTCGCGCACCACCTGACGGTGTTGGTCTTGTTGGACTTTATTTTCAGAATCAGAATTTGAGGAGCAGCACGATGAAGTCATTTTTATTTCTCCGTAGTATCTAAATATTTTTAAAAAAGCCTGCCAGTTCTTCCAGGATATTTGGATCTACCCAACATTCCACATTTTTCCCTTTGCGTTCCATTCGCACCAGGCCCGCCCGGTTCAACTCTTTTAAGTGATGCGACAACGTTGAGGGCGCAATATCCAGACCCTCGCCCAGGTCCCCCACACAAAAGCGCGCCGAATCGGTAATACATTTTGTACCGGGCTCACAACAGCTCATCAGACGATAAAAAAGGGCCAATCGATGAGGATTGCTCAGAGCCTTGAAGATCTCGGCATAGTCACTAAATTTACTTTTATAGTTCGACATTTTTCGAATTATCGTACAATACAAAAAAAAATCAAGTCTTTTTTTAGAAATATGAGAAATCAGCCGGAAATAGCTGGATTTAAGAATTTGTTAATCTTAGAACTGCCAAATAGAAATTGGGTGGGGAAAACCCCCACCCTGCCCAAGTGGGCTAAGATTGCTAGGGCGGCTGGTGGAGTTGGGGTTCCTTTCACCGCCTAGCAATTTTGTTGCGACTCGACTCTTGCGAGCCAGATCGAAGCCTTGCCCCTGGCGCATGCTTTTTGCCTGGGACATACTTAGTAACCGTTTAAATCTAAAAGGAATAATCTACAAATTGACTATCCCGGCTTGATCCTGCTTCCGTAACATCTCTATTTTATGGGATCATAGTCCCATTGTAAGCGATGTTTTTAAAAAAGCCAAGTCTTTTTCGTACATTTTCTCTACTCCTTTTCACACTTCATTAACCACCCCTGGCTCTAAACCTGCAGCAGGCGCAAGGGCTGCCCCCCTCCCATTTGTAAATAGTCTAATCTCTTTTTAATTAAGCTCCTGTTCTAATTGAAGTTATTTTGTAAAATTGAGAGTTCGTTCATTTACACTTAATGTGCATGGGACTACAATCCCAAGCATGACCGACATAAAGACTAAACTCAGTCGAACCGCACTCAAGGTGTTGCGCCCTCTGGTGCGCATCCTATTGCGCAACGGAATTTCTCATAGTGAATTCAGTGAGATTGCGCGACTGGCCTTCGTTGAGGTCGGCCTACAGGATTTCCAAATTCCTGGTCGCAAACAGACCGTGTCTCGAGTTGCCGTTATCACGGGCCTTAGCCGTAAAGAGGTGTTGCGGCTCTACAATGTGTCTGTAGCCGGCAAGGAAGAGAAGGAACAGAAACCTATAAATCGTGCCGTACGGGTGGTGAATGGCTGGTTGAACGATGATGAGTTCAGTCGTGAAAACCAGGAAGAACCGCTTTCTCTTGAGATACAAGGAGAACATGGAAGCTTTTCTGCTCTGGTAAAACGGTACAGTGGCGATATTACAGCGGGGGCTGTACTGGATGAACTGGTTCGTGTTGGACTGGTGGAGAAGCAAGGAAGCAAGGTAGTGCTAAAGAAAGAGGGCTACCTGCCCATGGAAGGCAAGCAGGAAATGATCGAAGTTTTTGGTATCTGTACCACAGACCTCTTGGAAACTATCGATTTCAACTTAAAAACGGATACCGAACAACGATTTCAACGGGCGCTGATCTATCACAACCTGCCCAAAGATTTAGTTGACGAATTCAAAGCGTTCAGCGAGGAAAAATCCAACTTGTTGCTCAGAGAACTTAATCGTTGGCTATCTCGTCGAAAGAAGCGAATTGAAAGCACCGCTGCGGAGGAAAAAATTCGCACAGGTATCGGGGTTTATTATTTTGAAACAGACGAAACACACAAGTCCGACTCTTATGTTGCAGACCTTGAAAATATTCATGCTGGCAAAGGTCGCGGAGAAGGGACTTAGTTGCAACCCGTGCCGGTGTTATTAATCTGTAATTTTTCTTTCTTTTTTCACGTCCTTATGAGAAATTAACAATCTCCTCACATTGCAGACCCTAATAAATGGGTCTACAATCCCATATAAAGAGCCATTCTAAAACCCGGCTTTAACTTATTCATATTGTGAGGGAACTCAGGGGACAACTGAGTGTGATGGGGTGAAATAAAAAATAATAATACTGTGATGTGTGAGGGGAGCATGGGCAAGACCATACTCCCTTTTCCTTTTTTATCACCAATTCAAAAAAGTAATTTGATAAAAAGGCCTATATTTACGCTCTATACGCAACCTTACAAAATACTAACACGATCATTTCTTTAAGAATCGCTTAAGCCATTTTCTCCAAATAATAGATGCAAGCAACAGAGTTGACTAATCTGGTCGGTGCGTTTATTCTTAGCTATAAGAATAAATAAAGGGACTTCAGTCCCAAAATATGGTGGGAGTTCAGTCACCAAGAACTGAGCGTTGGGGTAAAAATCATGAAAACTAATTTTGTGCTCGTCGCGCGCGCGCGACGCCTTATTGTCTCTATATTTCTAGTAGGAGCACTTACTTCCTGCACCTATTCAGAGCCACAAGAGCTAATTCAGTTTAAGGCGTTTCTGCCCGATGCATCTCAAATTAGTATCAGCCCTACCGATCTACCGGCTTCTCTATCGCTGTTACACCACTACCCCGTGGCAAAAGATCAGAAAAAGGCAGCGCAATACCAAGACCTTCTTTTAAAGAACAGGCCACTGGTATACATGGACCAGGGAAACGGAACATTTAAACCGATTATTAGTTCTACCCACGACAGAACGAACTTCAGCTTTGAAAATAATAATTCTCTGAATGACGATATTTTTGATCCCTTCTTTCTTGGCTCACCCAACAATCCTGTCAATCAAGTGGACTCCCAGTGCGGGGATTTGAATGGCGACCCGACCGGTCTTGATTTCAACGGGGGTTTCGGCAACGGCATGTGTACCTATGGCGTCATTAAAATTGCTCTTCACGACGCATTAACGCGCTACAACGAGTTTCATCGAATCATAATTGATATCGTTGAGAGCCTCGGTGAGACCAATGCGCAGCCCAATGTGATACACGAATTTACAAATTCCAGCGTGAAGACATTTGGGGCAAATGGGATTTTAATAGCAATTTACTATGGGAATTGTTCAGATAATACGGACTACCGTATCCATGATACCAATGCAGTCGCCTTTTGCGAGGGCCAGGCATCAAGCGCAATTTACCACAGAACCGTTATCTATCCGATTACCGCGTACCGACCATTTACGCAGTCTTCAATACTAGGAAAAATGGAATGGCTGCAATATAGCGATAAAAGCATGTTTGGAAAAATCTCCATTTCCAAGGGCATAATGACCGACGCACATCCCAACGCGCCTTCGCAGATGCAGTTTGAATTTAGAGCTGATTCTGCGCAGAAATTTCAGTCTTTCACGATAAAAAAGCCTACTCCGATCATAGACAATAGCTACGAATATACCTTTGGCGCAGACATCATAGAGCTTTCCAAAATCGGTA
>JAOUPJ010000455.1 GCA_029879945.1 Gammaproteobacteria bacterium | reverse complement strand
TGCTCGCTGATCTTTTTTATCCATCCCTTGTATCTTGAAACGTGTAGTCATCCGCGTATTGGGGGCCATCTTCTTGGCCGGTGGAATCATTTCCACTTTGAGTTTGTTTTCATCCCGGTCTATGGGTAGGTGCAAGAGCCCCATCGCACGATTGGGTAGGCCGTCGTCCTTGTTATTGGCTGGACGGAAGAGGACGGTAGAAATGTAGATATCTTGCGATTTCCAGTCTTTATCGATGGGAATGGCGATGGTCGTTCCCTTGGGAGGGACAACAATGGGTTTCCACCACAGTCTGTCTTCGTTTTCGACGACGACGAATCCCCTGCCCTCGTATGGAGGCGTGATTTTCAGCTTAGCGAATTCCCTTGCTTTATAGTGCTTCTTGTCCAGTGTTAACAGAATTTGATCTGGACGCACCATCTGTTGGGTGTTGGTGTTGGTATAGCTGCGACCTGCCTGGAACCAATGACTGGTGACCAGGTCTGTTTCAGGGTCTGTGATTTCAATGCGATAACGGCCAGACTCAACAGGGATACGAATTTTTCCACGCTTATCAGCGCCAATTTTAACGGTCCCATTAAAGGCATCGTAGTTGTTATTAGTATAGTCATAGTGCCAGCCGCGCGATTGGGTGTAGACCCAAAAGGCGTTACGCCAGTCTCTCACGACTCTCACATCCAGTTTGTCGCTCGATTTTAGATTTCCCTCGTGGTCAGACAATATTACTTCAAATTCAGCGACTGAATTTTTATTCAGGTCCTTTTCTTCAAATAGGGGACGTATGCCAACCAGGTACTTGGATGGCCAGCTTGTATAATGCATACCACGAACAACGGGCCGTCCACCGCTTTCATACAGACTCGAAACCACATGGATATCCAGGGGCGATTTTACATTGGACCACACGTTTCGCACTTCAAGACTAGCCAAGCCCTTTTCATTTAGAAAGAGTGGATTGATATTGAATTTTTGTTGTTGGCTATAATCAGCTACATTGCCAAAGAAAAAATCGTCGTACTTTTCGACTGGATTTCGCTTCTGCCTAATGGTGGCAAAACCATCCACTTTATTACTGGCAGCAGGCGCTCCATACAGATACTGACCGTTAACTGGAACATTCAAATTGCTTCTAACATCAGTAATAAAGTGTGGACGTTTGAGGCCGTCGTCTAAGGTAAGTTTGAGACGCTCGGGTAGAAATTCTTCCACTTTGAATTTGTATTCACCAACTTGCTGACTACCGATTCTGAGTGTGAGCGTCCAGTCGCCGGTTTTGGCATCTTTGGGAATTTCAAATTCATCGGAATAGTAGCCGAGATCGTTTCCGTGCCATTTCGTGTTGAGGGCCTCTCTTCTATCAGGTTGGCGTATTACTGCCTGCAAGGCGGGGCTAGCTTCATATTCACCGTTTTCATTTCGAATCAATGCATTGAATACGGCTTTTTCCCCAGGGCGATAAAGATCTCGATGGCTATAGATGTAGACTTCTGTTTTTCGGTTGACCCGTTCACCCAAATTGAATTCTGAAAGATCCAGCGCCGGTGATTTTAGTCGCAACAAGCCATAGTAGTTTTGTTTGGTGGCGACAACATATCGCGCTTGTGTAGACAGGTTGAAGAACGACGCAATCCCTTCGGGGGTGGTTTTGGTTTCACCTAGTATCTTTCCAGATGGTCCAATAAGCTTTAAGTCTACCGCTGGCAAGGGCTTTGCGCTTTGAATAGAGTTAACGTATACATCAATCCGGTTTGAATAGAATCGCGCATGCAAGCCTAAATCACTCACAAAGAAATAGCTTGCCTGATACTCGGATTTGTACTCACCGGGCAAACGCATGATCGCTACATAAATCCCAGGCTTTTGCAGTGCAGCGATACTTTTAACGGGTATAAGAACACGATGTCGTTTGTTTTTAGGCGGATTCAGGTCGAAGCGAGCTGTGTGAACCAGCTGCATATTGTGTGCATTGTTATTTATAGCTTCAATACTTGTATTGAAGTTGTCGCTCCAATTTGCGAGAAAGTTGTCTACCTTCTCTTCTTCTACGTGAAAAAAATCGATATCCACACTCGGAATATTTACGGTTACTAAGGGCAAACCCTTGGCGGAGCCGGTTGGAATAACATGACCGGTACTGGCAAAACTGACCATGTTTTGCAAAGGTCTGGTCGTAACATTTCGGTTGTAGTCTTTGTCCAGCTTTTGGGCGGTAATGGAGTTGATTCCCTGGTAGACAGTCACCGAATAGGTGCGGCTGGCTTCAATATTGGTAAAATAGGCAGTGGTG
>JAOUPJ010000143.1 GCA_029879945.1 Gammaproteobacteria bacterium | reverse complement strand
TTGGGTGCGCCCACGGCTGCGGTATTGGCAGACAGTACCACGCTAGTGCCGAACTGGTCACTTGCACCCGCATTGTCGGCCTTGAGGTAGGACTGCTGGCTCCAGATACCGTCATCGCGGGTAAAGATATACGCTGCCCCGGCGTCCGTGGTTTTATCATTTGGGTTGGCTGCGGTGCTCTTGGCATCGCCGTCTTCACGGGGTGCACCTATGACCAGGGTATCGCCGGACAAGGCCACACTGGTACCAAACCCGTCTTCTGCTTCCGCGTTACCCGCTTTAACGTATGCCTGCTGGCTCCAGATTTCGCCACTGCGGGTAAAGACATATACCGCGCCGGCATCGGTGGCACCCTCATTCACGCTTGCTTCGCTGCTGTTTGCATCTCCGTCTTCACCCACTACCCCCACAGCCAGGGTGTCGTTAGACAGGGCTACGCTGAAGCCAAACTGGTCGTTCTCGTCCACGTTGTCGACCTTGATGCGCTGCTGCTCGGGCCACTTACCGTCGTTATCACGGATAAATACATACACCGCCCCGGAATCGTCTTCGCTGCCACCGTCGTCGCCGTCTTCACCGAGCGCAGCCACCGCCAGGGTGTTGCTGTCCACCGCTACGCGAGAACCAAACCGGTCACCCGCCTGGTTATTGCTGGACCTGAGGAAGTCCGATTCACTCCAATCTGCGCCACTGCCGGTAAAGACGTAGACCGCCCCGGCACTCGTACGAGCGTGGTTGACGCCGTTTTCGTCAGGTGCCCCCACGACCAGGGTGTTACCGAACAGCGCGACACTTTCGCCAAAATGATCATTGGGGTCGGCATTATCCTTGGCCTTGAGCAGGGCCTCCGGTTTCCAGACACTGCCGGTGCGGGTAAAGACGTACACCGCCCCTGAGTCTGTCAAGGCGTTATTGTTTTTCGCTAAGGTGCTGAGTCTGCCACCGTCTTCATAGGGCGCCCCTACCACCAGAGTATCGCCGGACAAAGCCACGCTAGTACCAAACAGATCGCCGGCCTCGGCATTCTCTGCGGTAAGCATGTCATCCAGAACCCAGTCCGAGCCACTTCGACTAAAGACATAGACCGCCCCGGCATTTTCGCCCTCAGTGTCTTCATCGGGTACTCCCACGGCCAGAGTTTTGCCAGACATGGCCACGTTAGCGCCAAACCTGTTTTCAAAGCTAGGATTGTTGGCCTTCAGGCGGACCTGTTGTGCGATGTTGTTTGTGACTAGCGGGCCGTTGCCACCGTCATCATCACTGCCGCCACCACAGGCGGTGAGTGATAGCATGATCAAAATGCCCAACAGGCTCAGTGCGGGTTTTACCGTGTTTAACCATCCTGCGTACAATTTTTCTTGGTATTTCATCTTTTTTATTCCTTAATTTTGGGTTTTAAAAACTACTAACAATCAATGATTACGTCGCTGTTGTTATCACTTACGTAGCAATCCGCAGAATGGATTCAGAAATTTTTACGAAGGCGAATTTTTTTTAAGAAAGGACGAAATGCGAGTAGGTCGTATGTGAGGATTGAAATAAGGGAACCCCGGATTCTAAAAGCGGGTCAGATTCTAAAAGCGGGTCAGAGAGCAAAATATCCTAATATTAGAAACAATTGTTCTCTGACCCTGTTTTCCATGATGCCACCGATTACGGCAAGGCAAGCAGTTCCTTATCGAAAGACATAAACTGCCCCGGAATTATTCGCCTTATCATTCGGGCTTGCTACAGTGCTGTCGGCATCGCCATTTTCCATGTGCGCCCCCACTGCCAGGGTATCTCCGGAAAGGGCCACGCTGCCGCCAAACTCGTCGCTCGCGCCGGTATTGCTAGCCGTAAGGCGAGCCCTTTCGCTCCAGTCACCCGCATCATCTTGGGTAAAGACAAACGCCGCTCCGGTCTTACCGACGAACTCACTCACGGCTGCTGGAGCCACAGTCGATATTTCAGCAACACTATTCGTACTAATCGTCCCCAGCGCAAAAGGTGCCCCCACCACCAGGGCATCACCGGACAAAGCCACGCTGGCACCAAACTCGTCACTTCCACTCGCGTCACTGGCCTTGATGTAGGCCTGCTCGCTCCACTTACCCTCGTCATCACGGGTAAAGACATACACCGCGCCAGCATCTTCCGCATTCTCATTCGAGTTGCTTGCAGTGCTGGTAGCGTCGCCGTCCTCCAAGTGTGCCCCTACCGCTAATGTGTCACCGGACAAGGCCACGCTAGCGCCAAACTCATCACTGCCACCTGTATTGCTCGCAGTGAGGGCGGCCTGCTCGCTCCAGTCACCCGCATCATCTCGAGTAAAGACATACGCCGCTCCGATACCCTCGATAAGCACACCCGGGAGTTCCAGGTTGTTGCTGAAGCGGCCCTCTTTACGAGGTGCCCCCACTGCCAGGGTATCTCCAGACAAGGCCACGCTAGCGCCAAACTCGTCCTTTGTGCTCGCATCGCTAGCCTTGAGGTACTGCCGCTGCTTCCACTTACCCTCACTATTGCGGGTAAAGATATACACCGCCCCGGCATTTTGGGCCTTATCATTCGGGGTCTCTGCGGTGCTCTTGGCATCGCCGTCTTCGCGGCGTACCCCCACCGCCAGGGTGTCACCGAACAGGGCCAGGCTTTCGCCAAAAAAGTCATCCTCCCCGGGATTGCTGGCCTTGAGGTAGGCCTGCTCACTCCACTCACCCTTATCATCACGGGTAAAGACATACACCGCGCCAGCGTGATTCGTATTATTATTCGAATTGTCGATGGTACTGTTTGCATCGCCGTCTTCACCGAATGCGCCCACTGCCAAGGTGTCATCATGCAGCGCCACGCTAATGCCGAAGCGGTCAAAATTCTGACCATTACTGGCTGTGAGGACAGCCTGCTGATCCCAGCCACCGTCACTATTGCGAATAAAGACATACACTGCTCCAGAGTTATCCAAGCTATCGTCATCGCCGTCTTCACGTGATGCAGCCACCACCAGGGTGTCCCCATCCAGGGCTACGCTAGCGCCAAACTCGTCCTCTGAGCCGGCGTTGCTGGCCTTGAGATAGGCCTGTTGCGCAATATTGTTTGTGACCAAGGGACCGTCGTTTTTATCGCCACCGCCACCACAGGCGGTGAGCAAAAACAGAAAAAAAACGGCCATGAGTTTTGTGGTGTATAGCCATCCTGCGTACAATTTTTCTTGGTATTTCATCTTATTAATTCCTTAAATTTTGGGTTTTAAAACTACTAACAATCAATGTTTAGGTCGCTGTTGTTATCACTTACGTAACAATCCGCAGAATGGATTCAGAAATTCTCGCGTAGGTGAAATTTTTTTAAGAAAGGAAGAAATGCGAGTAGGCCGTATGTGAGGATTGAAATAAGGGAACCCCGGATTCCACTTCGTTTCATCGGGCTACTACCTATTGAATCCTTTCTGTCGGTTTCTACGTAAGTGCTAGTAACAGCCTTTACGGCCGTATTACTTAAATAAGGATTTAATTCGATGAACAAAACCGAATCATCTGTGCAAAGAGTAGTGCTTATGCCGGGTCTGTGGACGACCGGCCATTTTATGACATTCCTGGCGCGTGCTGTGCGAAAAGCGGGTTTTGAGGCCTCGATATTCACTTATCCGTCGGCGCGTCGTTCTGTGGAGTCTAATATCGAAGCCCTGCACAGGCTCACTTCCACCTTTGCAGGGCAGTCTTTTTCCATCGTGGCGCATAGTCTGGGTGGACTACTGGCGTTGCGCGCGCTTGAGCAATACCAACCAAGCAATTTCAAACGTCTGGTTCTTTTGGGGACTCCCGTTGGCGGCAGTGAGGCGGCACGATCGTTCGGTTCATTTGGGCTAGGAAGAGCCATGCTCGGTCATAGTTTTGAAATATTAAGTAGCGGAGTTGATGTTACTAGCGATTTCGATATCGGGCAGATCGCCGGCAGCAAGCAACGGGGTCTGGGCGCGTGGGTAGCGAAGCTTGATAAGCTCAATGATGGCGGGGTGTCGGTAAGCGAAACACAAGCGCCATGGCTAAAGCACCATCTGGTTCTTAGTGAGACGCACGCAGGGCTTTTGTTCTCTGGAAAAGTCGCCGAGCAGACCGTTAGTTACCTGAAATCCGGGAGTTTTAATTAAGTTCCTGTTTCAAAAAGGGGCATGCTGGAACGTCAGATTTTTACATTGCCGAAGGCGTGGGTGTGGTCAAACATGTAGATAATTTCTTATCCTCCACTACGACAGAATTAATTGAGAAAAACTTTTAAATTTGGATTCTTATCTGATGGCCTGAATGAGGCGTGTGCAACCAAGAACGCGGCCGACTTTTGTGCAAAAATTCACGAAGCGAATAGCATAAAAGAAGGACGGCGGTCGCACTTCACTATTGAACCCAAGTGCGTTCTTCTTGGTCAGTTTATTACTACGGTTTAAAGGATTTTAATTCGAGTTCTTTCACAACTTTGAAATGTTTAGTATTGCTAGATGACAGAGCCAAAGAGTTCTCCACGGCTGTTGCCGCAATAATTGCATCGCCCGATCTCATACCAGAGGATAGCGAATATTCTTCTATGTAAATCGAAGCCCGATGGCCTATGTTTTCTGTTAATGGAAGCACGGTAAAGTTAAAGGTTGCAATGAACTCTTTAACATATTTATGTTGGGTTTTATTTTTTGCACCTTGCAACAACTCCATGTATGTTTGAACCGAAAGAAATCGCTGCTCAGCATTGTTAATTAGTTTCGCGGCTTTTAAGTTTCCTCTTTGTACCCAAATGAATATATCTGTATCAAAGATCACGGAACCGGCCGCCCCTCAACTCCTCCATCTCTTCAGCGACTGATTTGTCCTCATTAGACAACATCCCAAAAAAAGGGGAATTCTCGACCTTTAAAGATGATCGCTCCTTAGAGGGAACAATCACCCCTTTTACTTTCCCATGATAAAGGACTGTTACTTCCTCGTTTCTATCAAGGGCTTTTAGTATGTCATTCATTTTATAGCGTAAATCCACAACTGAAGCTTTCATGTCGCCTCCTAATATGCATAATTATAGTATACATAATCGGCTTCATCTAGGATATTGTTAGCTTAATTTAGGGAAATATATCTCCAATGTTTTCAAGCAGCTAACTGATTGATAGGTTCAAAGGTTCCGTTTTAAGGTGAGGGCTTCAGGCCACAGATATTCTTAATATTAGAAAAGATCTGTGACCTGTCTTACTTACTGCTCGTTCAACTTTTCGCAGTCACCATATTGGCAGCGCAATGCGCCTCATGCTCAACGATAACGCCGCTATAAAGGTCAATCATTTTTTGGGTGTAGCGCTGTTCTGACCAGCCACTTGCAAACTGTTGCGCCTGCGTGGATAGCGATTCCAGAAGATTCTTATCGTTAATAGTTGTAACGATCTTATTAGTGAAGTCGATAAGCTCCTCACGCGCATGGATCGCGCCCCTTTGCGGCTCGATAATATCGCGGGTGCCCATCACCGCTGTCGAAATTACAGGAACACCCAAGGCCATTGCTTCCAGTAAGACCAGTCCCTGTGTTTCGGTTCTGGACGCAAAGACAAACATATCACCGGCGCAATAACAGTCTTTCAATTCCGTGTCCCTGTCCAGGTAGCCGATAAAGCGAACATTGCCCTGCAATCCCAACTCCTGTACCAGCGCATGAAGATGTTTTTCGGCTGGTCCTTCTCCGACAATTACAAGCAGGATGTCGGGAATGGCTTCTTTAACTTCACGGAGTACGTGTATCAGGAAATCGATATTTTTTTCGTGCGCCACGCGCCCCACATTCAGCAACACGGGTCTATCCTTTTCAATGCCATATTTTTCACGAAAGGCAGCGCCATCGCCCCCTTTGAATCGACGCAAGTCTAGCCCCGTCGGAATGATCTCAGCCGTTGACGCGACACCGTATCCGCGCAGCGCTTCTAACATGGCGGTCGACGGCACAACGATGGCGTCTACACTGTTACACTGTGATTTGGAAAAACGACGTGCCACGCTTTTCATCAAACCCTTAGGGAGAAAAGGAACATAGTGGTAAAGATATTCTTCAAAAAAGGTGTGATAGCTCTCCACCTTGGGAACACCGAGAATTCTAGACAACTTCAATCCCGCATAGTGGGCGACGAAAGGCGTTTGGATGTGAATGATATCGATTTCCATTCCTTTCAATTGCTTCATCATACGATAGATATGACGCGCCTTCATCATTCTGTCTTCTTTGTCCACCAGTAGTCCACGCGATGGTATTCTGATTGTCCCTTCTTCATCGTCTGTGGTATTTCCATAGTCCGGTGCAATGACCGTTACTTTATGCCCCATTTCCCGCAATGCGGTTCTATAGGTTTTAATAGAGGTAGACACACCATTTATCCGAGGAAAGTAGACGTCTGTTATCATTAGAATGTGCATGTGAATGAGTTCCTGTAATATCTTGTTATAAGGAAAAACTAAGCAGGGCGACTGCAGCCCCTATGAGTGCACCAGCAAGCACATCGCTTGGATAGTGCAGACCGAGAATCACGCGAGAAAAGGCAATCAGCAGCGTAACGGAAACCAAGAATGGCGAAAGAATCGGATAATAGCTCAGGGCAACAATGGTAAACGCCACTGCATGCAAGGTATGACCTGAGGGAAAGCTGTATAAATCTAGTGGAGCTGTTCCGTTTTGGATGTTGTTCCACTTTAAATATGGGCGTTGTCTTACGAGATTATTTTTTAGTAACTTGTAGAGTGCTAAACACACCAGCGCAACGCTGCTCATATGAAGACTAGCGACAAGGCCATTCACGGAATCGGCGAATGGAAGAATCGTCATCAACACATACCAAAACACGCCATTGCCAAGCCGACTGATCAGTGCGAAAAACTTTTCTACATAAGGCCAGTCAGCAATGTGATTAAAGCAACTGCATAAGTCCTGCTCCAGCTCATCGAGTCGATCAAAGCAGGCATGGTATGTTTTGGTAGCTGTAGATTTGTTTTCATTCAGGGCGCGATTATTGAAGGAAACTCCCGGATTCCACTTCGTTTCATCCGGGCTACCATCTCTTGCATCTGTGTAGGCGACATCAAGATTCAAAGCCATTGGGGGACGAGTGCATTTTTTTATGGAGACGAGTCCCGCGAATAATTTGTTTGAGTTGTTCATCGAATTGAATCCTTATTTAAGTTCTAAAATCGTTACTCGCCGTTAATGCGGTTTACGACTCTGTTATTGAGACTTACGTGGGAAAGGTCTGGAAGGATTCAGATTGTTGAAAATAATTTAGAAAAGTTAGAAAAGGAGTTCCCGGATTCCACTTCGTTTCATCGGGGCTACGATCTGTAACAGGAAGCCGAAGAGCAAGTAGCCCGTATGGAGCGCAGCGAAATACGGGGGGCCCCGGATTCCACTTCGTTTCATCCGGGCTACGATCTGTAAAACTAAAAAACCCTGCGAATGCCAGCCGAAAACTGACACCCGCAGGGTTTATAAAACCGATCACGGCAAGCTATGCCGCGCCTTATTGAAAGACATACACCGCCCCGGCAAGAGGCGCATTATCATTCGGACTTGCTGCGGTGCTGGATGCATCACCGTCTTCACCGTCTGCCCCCACTGCCAGGGTGTCACCGGACAAGGCCACGCTCAAACCAAACTCGTCACCCGTCTCGGCATTGCTGGCCTTGAGGTAGGCCTGTTGGCTCCAGTTGGCGCCACTGCGGGTGAAGAGATACACCGCCCCGGCAGAAGACGCATTATCATTCGGGTTGGCGGCGGTGCTGTCGGCATCACCGGCTTCAATATATGTCCCCACCGCCAGGGTGTTGCCGGACAGGGCCAGGCTTAAGCCAAACCTGTCACTTGCACCGGCATTGCTGGCCTTGAGATAGGCTTGCTGGGTCCAGTTGGCGCCACTGCCGGTAAAGACATACACTGCCCCGGTAGCAGACGCATTGTCATTCGGGTTGGCAGCGGTGCTGTCGGCATCACCCGCTTCACCGGATGCCCCCACCGCCAGGGTGTCTCCCTCCAGGGTCACGCTACCACCAAATGCGTCACTCCCCCCGGCATTGCTGGCCTTGAGGTAGGCCTGCTGGCTCCAACTGGTGCCACTGCCGGTAAAGACATACACCGCCCCAGTGTTAAAACCGTTATCATTCGGGTCGGCGGCGGTGCTGTTGGCATCACCGTCTTCACCGGACGCCCCTACTGCCAGGGTGTCACCATCCAGGGCCACGCTACCGCCAAACCTGTCGAGCGTCGTCCCTGCATTGCTGGCCTTGAGATAGGCCTGCTGGCTCCAGCTGGTGCCCGTGCGGGTAAAGATATACACCGCCCCGGCATCTTGGACATTATCATTCGGGCTGGCGGCGGTGCTGTTGACATCGCCGTCTTCTTGGGGTGCCGCCACCGCCAGGGTGTCACCCTCCAGGGCCACGCTACGGCCAAACTCGTCACCCGCCCCGGCATTACTCGCCTTGAGATAGGCCTGCTGGCTCCAGCTCGTGCCACTGCGGGTAAAGACATACACCGCCCCGGCAAAAGGCGCATTATCATTCGGGCTGGCGGCGCTGCTGCTGGCATCACCGCCTTCATAGTATGCCCCCACCGCCAGGGTATCACCGGACAGGGCCACGCTATTGCCAAATCCGTCCTCCGCGCCGGCATTGCTGGCCTTGAGGTAGGCCTGCAGGCTCCAGACACCGTTACTGCGGGTGAAAACATACACAGCGCCAGCACTAGAATCATCACCTTGAGGAATATTATTATTTGGATTGTCTGCGGTACTGCTGGCATCACCTTGTTCGTTGGATGCCCCTACCACCAGGGTATCACCGTCCAGCGCCACGCTATTACCAAATACGTCGAACGCATCGGCATTAAGGGCCTTGAGGTAGGCCTGTTGCGCAAAGCTGTGTTCGGGTGGTACTTCGTCACTACCACTATCACCACAAGCGGTGAGGGCTAACAGGGCAAAGCCAGCCAACAGTTTGAGGGCTGGTTTTACAGCGAACAACCGTCTTGAAAACAATTTTTCTTGGTATTTCATAGAATTACACCCTTTATTTAAAGCGATAAAATCTTTACTT
>JAOUPJ010000011.1 GCA_029879945.1 Gammaproteobacteria bacterium | reverse complement strand
CAACATCAATGTGAAGGTAGACTTGATAGCCCCGATTGCGATGGAAGAAGGCTTGCGCTTTGCGATCCGTGAAGGCGGACGCACAGTAGGTGCAGGCGTCGTTGCTAAGGTTATTGAATAAAAGGTAAAGGCATGAGTAATCAGCGGATACGCATTCGTTTAAAGGGTTTTGATCATCGTCTGATTGATCAATCTACAAAGGAGATTGTGGAGACGGCAAAACGCACGGGTGCACAGGTGCGAGGCCCAATTCCTCTGCCCACGAAGAAAGAGCGTTTTACCATATTGATTTCACCGCACGTCAATAAAGACGCGCGTGATCAATACGAGATTCGTACGCACAAGCGTTTGATGGATATCGTAGATCCAACTGACAAAACAGTCGATGCATTGATGAAGTTGGACCTCGCCGCAGGCGTGGATGTACAGATTAAATTGAATTAGTTTTAGGTTTTCGAAACGTCTTTTCAGTTTCGAGTTAAACATTGAGTTACAACGCCGATCAATCGTAATTGGCGTGTAGAGGAAAGATAAAATGGCATTAGGTCTAGTAGGTCATAAACATGGCATGACCCGCATTTTTACACCTGAAGGTGTATCAGTGCCGGTTACTGTGATCGAAGTAACGCCCAATCGCGTGACCCAGGTGAAAACCGCCGATACCGATGGTTATCGTGCTATTCAGGTTACTACTGGCTCTCGACGTGCTAGCCGCGTTACCAAGCCCATGGTCGGTCATTTTGCAAAGGCCGGCGTCGAAGCGGGCAAAGGCCTTTGGGAATTCCGTTTGAATGAAGGCGAAGGTGAAGACCTTGCTGTCGGCTCAGAATTGAAAGTCGATATATTCCAGGAAGGCCAAAAGGTAGACGTTTCAGGTAAGACCATCGGTAAGGGTTTTGCTGGAACAGTTAAGCGTCATAATTTCTCTATGAAAGACGCAACCCACGGAAACTCCATATCTCATCGTACCCCCGGTTCCATCGGACAAAATCAAACCCCTGGCCGAGTCTTCAAAGGCAAGAAGATGTCTGGTCATATGGGTAATGTGAAGCGTACTGCGCAATCATTAGATGTGGTACGTGTAGATGTTGAGAACAATCTTATTCTTATTAAGGGTGCAGTTCCTGGTCACAAAGGGGCTGATGTGATTATACGACCCGCTGTTAAGGCCAAGTCTTAGGAGGTTAGGTGATGGAAATTTCAATTACTTCATCTAATGGTTCAGCTGGTAAAAAAGCTAGCATTTCAGAAGTCGTATTCGGACGCGAATTTAACGAAGATCTAGTTCATCAATGCGTCGTTGGCTACATGGCCGCAGGTCGTGCAGGGACGCGTGCCCAAAAATCACGCTCTGATGTGAGTGGTGGTGGCGCAAAGCCTTTCCGTCAAAAAGGAACAGGTCGTGCGCGTGCGGGAACTATCCGCAGCCCACTATGGCGTAGTGGTGGTAAGACCTTCGCGGCCAGACCACAAGACTACAGCCAGAAGATGAACAAAAAGATGCGTAAGGCTGCCATGCAGTCCATATTGTCTGAATTGGTTCGACAAGATCGTTTGGTTCTGGTGGAAGAGTTCGGTGTTAGCGCACCCAAAACAAAGGAACTGCTTTCCATGCTCAGCTCAATGGGGCTTGGCAATAACTGTCTGTTAGTTACAGAGGCATTCGACGAGAACCTATATCTGGCTGGCCGTAACCTTCCTCATATTAATGTGTGTGAAGTATCGAAGGCAGATCCAGTCAGCCTGATCGGTCATGAAAAAGTGGTTCTCACTGTAGGTGCCGCTAAGAAATTTGAGGAGTTGTTAGGATGAATGAAGAACGCTTATTAAAGGTTTTGGTTTCTCCTCACATCTCAGAGAAGAGTGTTTCTGTAGGAGACTCTAACAACCAGGTTGTATTCAAAGTATTGAAAGATGCAACCAAGCCTGAAATTAAGGCGGCGGTTGAAAAGATGTTTGAAGTCCAGGTTGAGAACGTGGCCGTTGTCAACAAGAAGGGCAAGACTAAAGGAACAACGGGTCGCAATGCCGGAAGACGCCCCTCTTTCAAGAAGGCCTATGTGTCATTGAAAGAAGGTAGCCAAATCGACTTCATGGGCATGGCAGAGTAAGCATAAAGGTAGAGAATCATGGCGGTCGTAAAAGCAAAACCGACATCTCCTGGTAGACGATTTGTCGTACAGATTGTTGATAAGAATCTTCATAAGGGTAAGCCCTATGCGCCCCTGCTTGAGTCGCAAAAGCAAAGCTCAGGTCGAAACAGTAATGGGCGTATCACCGTTCGTCATCGTGGGGGTGGTCACAAACACCATTACCGTAAGATCGATTTCAAACGTGATAAAGATGGTATCTCAGCGCGTATCGAGCGATTTGAATATGATCCAAATCGAAGCGCCAACATAGCTCTTTTGGTCTATGCCGACGGTGAGCGTCGTTACATCATTGCGCCCAAAGGTGCAGAGGTAAACCAGGAAGTGATGTCTGGTAGTGATGTTGCCATAAAACTAGGAAACACACTTCCATTACAAAATGTTCCCGTGGGTTCCATGGTTCACTGTGTAGAGATGAAGCCAGGTAAAGGTGCCCAACTGGCGCGCAGTGCCGGCAGTTCAGTTCAGTTGGTTGCCAAAGAAGGCATGCACGCAATGCTAAGGTTGCGTTCAGGTGAAATTCGTCGGGTTTTGTCAGATTGCAGAGCCACTATCGGTGAAGTCGGAAACTCTGAACATAATCTGCGTAAGCTGGGTAAAGCCGGTGCCAAGAGATGGCGTGGCGTTCGTCCTACCGTACGCGGTGTGGCGATGAACCCGGTTGATCACCCGCACGGTGGTGGTGAAGGACGTACATCTGGTGGTCGTCACCCGGTCACTCCTTGGGGTGTACCGACTAAGGGTTATAAGACTAGAACAAATAAGCGTACGAACAAACTGATCGTACGTAGACGTAAGCGTTAAAAGAGGACAATGAACCATGCCGCGTTCAATTAAAAAGGGTCCATTTATCGACGAGCACTTGATGAAAAAAGTGCAAAACGCTGTGGAAACCAATAACCGCAAGCCAATCAAGACCTGGTCTCGTCGGTCAATGATATTTCCAGACATGGTAGGTCTTACCATTGCTGTCCATAACGGCCGTCAACATGTACCTGTGTTGGTGTCTGAGAATATGGTTGGACACAAACTCGGTGAATTCGCCTTGACACGTACTTATCGTGGCCATGCTGCGGATAAGAAATCGAAGTAGGGGATCAGACAATGCAAGTTAATGCTAGATTGAAATATGCCCGTATTTCACCACAAAAAGCGAGACTCATTGCCGACCAGATTCGAGGCAAGGGTGTTGAGAATGTGCTGCAAACGCTAACCTTCAGTGAAAAGAAAGCGGCAGCTATTGTGAAGAAGGTTGTAGAGTCTGCAATCGCTAATGCAGAGCATAACGAGGGCGCTGACATCGACGAATTGAAGGTCAAGGCCATCATGGTTGATGAAGGTCCTGTCTATAAGCGTTGGCGACCACGCGCAAAAGGGCGTCCCAACAAGATTTTTAAGCGTACCAGTCACATTACTGTGACGGTTTCTGACGAGTAAGGGGATAGGGTATGGGTCAAAAAGTACATCCTACCGGTTTTCGACTTGGTATTGTTACAGACTGGAATTCTAAGTGGTACGCAGAGACTAAAGATTTCAGCGAATTTCTAAATACCGATCTTAAAGTTCGTAAGTATTTGGAAAAAAAGCTGAAGCATGCGTCAGTCAGCAAGATTGAAATTGCTAGACCTGCTAGAAATGCAAGAATTACTGTGCACACGGCGCGTCCCGGTATCGTCATCGGTAAAAAAGGTGAAGATATCGAAAAGCTGCGAGCCGAAGTGTCTAAATTAATGGGTATTCCTGTACACATTAATATAGAAGAAATACGCAAGCCTGAATTGGATTCGCGCTTGGTTGCTGAAGGGGTAGCCCAACAGCTCGAAAAGCGAATTATGTTCAGACGTGCCATGAAGCGGGCAGTGACCAATACCATGCGTCTGGGTGCCCAAGGCATCAAGATCTACGTATCAGGCCGTTTGAACGGTGCTGAAATTGCGCGAGCCGAGTGGTATAGGGAGGGACGTGTTCCTTTGCACACTCTAAGAGCAGACATCGACTATGGAACTGCTGAGGCGCATACCACATATGGTGTTATTGGCGTTAAGGTGTGGATCTTCAAGGGCGAGGTCTTTGATCAACAGGAAGCCCAAGCTGCGGCTGAAACTACCAGCAGCAAGAAAAACGGGTCTTGATAGGGGTAAGCTGGAATGTTACAGCCAAAACGTACTAAGTTTCGTAAACAGTTTAAAGGACGCAATCGCGGTTGGGCGACGTCTGGAGGTAAGGTCAGTTTCGGTGAGTATGGTCTAAAGGCTACGACTCGTGGACGTCTCACTGCTCGTCAGATTGAAGCGGCACGTCGGGCAATGACCAGACACATCAAACGGGGCGGCAAAATTTGGATTCGTGTGTTCCCAGATAAGCCGATTTCCAAGAAGCCTCTCGAAGTTCGTATGGGTAGTGGTAAAGGTAATGTGGAATATTGGGTTGCCCAAATTCAGCCAGGTACCATGCTTTACGAGATGGAAGGGGTAACTGAAGAAATTGCACGTGAAGCATTTAAGCTCGCTGCAGCCAAGCTACCTATTCAAACCACATTTGTAGAACGTACGGTGATGTGATGAACAATAATGCGAATGAGCTACGCAAACAAAGCGAAGATGCATTGAAAAAAGAGCTAAACAGTCTGCTCCGTGAAGGGTTTAACCTGCGCATGCAAAAAGCGACTGGACAATTGAGCCACTCCCACAAGATTGGGGAAGTGAAGCGCAATATTGCCAGAATCAAGACTGTGCTGAATGAAAAAGCTAAAGGTGGCGCACAATGAGCGATCAGGCGAGTAAAGTCGAAAGAACCCTCACAGGTCTTGTGGTAAGTAACAAGATGGACAAGACCATCACGGTGCTTGTAGAGCGCAAAGTGCCTCACCCAATCTATGGGAAGTACGTTAAGCGTTCAACTAAATTTCATGCGCATGATGAGAAAAATGAGTGTTTGCCCGGTGATACGGTCACGATTAAGCAGGTCAGACCCATCTCCAAGAGCAAGACTTGGCAGTTGGTTCAGATAGTAGAACGCTTAAGTTAATGATTTTAAAGGCTGAATTGCGCGGATTTTTGCGTTGATTCAGGGGCTTATAGAACGAGTGAATTTGTGGTAAAATCCGGCCCCTTTTATGGGTTCGGGTAAGGAATCGGAGAATAACGATGATTCAGATGCAGTCCATGTTGGATGTGGCTGACAACAGCGGTGCCCGGCGCCTCATGTGTATCAAGGTGCTTGGGGGTTCCCGTCGCCGATATGCCGAGATTGGGGACATTATTAAAGTCAGCATTAAGGAAGCCATCCCTCGCGGTAAAGTGAAAAAGGGTGACGTTTTCAATGCGGTTGTGGTGCGTACACGTAAAGGTGTAAGGCGTCCAGACGGATCTTTGATCCGGTTTGATGGGAACGCAGCGGTTCTTTTGAACAATCAGCTGCAACCTATCGGAACACGTATATTCGGGCCAGTAACCCGTGAGTTACGTACAGAAAATTTTATGAAGATCATCTCATTAGCACCAGAAGTGCTATAAACGGTTGAGGTTTTGGTTCCATGCGTAAGATTCGCAAAGACGACGATGTAATAATAGTCGCAGGTAAAGATAAGGGTAAGCGTGGTAATGTGTTGAGCGTTGCCGGTGACCGCGTCTATGTGCAAGGTATTAATTTGGTAAAACGTCACACCAAGCCAAATCCGAATATGGGTGTAGCTGGCGGAATCGTCGAGAAAGAAGCTTCACTCCATATTTCCAATGTGATGATTTACAACTCCAAAGCCGGTAAAGGCGGTCGAGTTGGGTTTGAAGTGAAAAGTGACGGGTCCAAGGTTCGGGTTTTCAAGTCCGACGGTTCTACCGTTGACTAATAGGGTATAGACGAAAATGACTAGGCTACAAGAACATTATCGTAACAATGTGGTAAAGGCGCTTACCGAACAATTCGGTTACAAGACACCTATGGCTGTCCCTCGAATTGAAAAAATCACCTTGAATATGGGTGTAGGGGAAGCTGTTTCCGATAAGAAGGTGTTGGATCATGCCATGAGTGATCTTAAGTTGATCTCAGGTCAGCAACCCATTGTTACCAAGGCGCGCAAATCTATCGCTGGTTTTAAAATACGCGAAGGTTGGCCCATAGGTTGTAAAGTGACACTGCGGCGCGCTCATATGTATGAATTTCTGGACAGGCTGATCAATGTCGCCGTCCCGCGTATCCGAGATTTCCGTGGCCTAAACGGCAAGTCTTTCGATGGACGTGGTAACTACAGCATGGGTGTTAAAGAGCAGATCATATTCCCGGAAATTGATTACGACAAGATTGATGCATTGCGTGGTATGGACATCACGATAACCACCAGTGCGAAGACTAATGAAGAAGGCCGAGCCTTGTTGGCGGCATTCAACTTCCCATTTCGAAATTAAGGGTGGCCTATGGCAAAGAAAAGCATGATCAATCGCGAACTCAAGCGCCAGCGTACGGTAAAAAAATACGCGGCCAAGCGCACTGAGTTGAAGCGAATTATGATGGACGAAAATCAGGACGAGCAAGCACGCGAACTAGCGGCTCGTCGATTCCATAAGCTGCCCAGAAATGCTAGTCCGGTACGTTTGAGGAACCGTTGCCAGTTAACAGGTCGTCCTCACGGTTATTACCGCAAGTTCGGTCTATCAAGAAATAAATTACGTGAACATGCCATGAAGGGAGATATTCCCGGACTGGTTATGGCAAGTTGGTAGTGGAGAAATAGAAAATGGCAATGTCAGATACTATCGCTGATATGTTGACTCGAATCCGTAATGCCCAAATGGCAGAAAAGGCGACTGTTTCCATACCAGCTTCTAAGCAAAAAAAGGCTATCGCCCAAGTTCTGAAAGAAGAGGGATATATCACTGATTTCAGAGACGACGAATCGGACGGAAAGCCGGCAATCAATGTGGCGCTCAAATATCATCTGGGTAAGCCTGTAATTGCCAAAATTGAGCGTGTCAGCCGACCCGGCTTGCGCATATATAAGTCAAAAGACGAACTACCCAAGGTGATGGGTGGTTTGGGTGTGGCTATCGTCTCCACCTCGCACGGTGTGATGACAGACAGAGCGGCTCGCAAAGCTGGTGTTGGCGGCGAAATTCTCTGTTACGTGGCCTAAGAGGAGTAGTTAGAGATGTCACGAGTTGCCAAAAAGCCGATAGATCTTCCCAAAGGGGTTGAGGTCAGTATCGCAGGCCAAAAAATTGCGGCGAAAGGCCCCAAAGGTGCGTTGGAGATCAATCTTCACCCCGATGTTGAGGCAAAGCAGGCTGATAATGTTCTGACCTTTGCGCCACGCAATAATAGTAAAGGTGCAATAGCCCAGGCCGGAACAGCGAGAGCGTTGGTCAATAACGTTGTAACTGGCGTGTCCGCAGGATTTGAGAGAAAGCTACAATTAATTGGTGTTGGATACAGAGCTCAGGCCCAAGGTAAGAATCTGAATCTGACATTGGGTTTTTCTCACCCGGTAGTCTATGCAGTGCCCGAAGGGATTACTGTAGAAACTCCAAGCCAGACTGAGATTGTTGTAAGGGGTTTGGATAAGCAGTTGGTAGGACAAGTGGCCGCAAATATTCGTAAGTATCGACCACCCGAGCCCTATAAAGGGAAAGGTGTGCGCTATGCTGATGAGCACGTTGTTCGTAAAGAAGCCAAGAAGAAATAAGGTTTAGCGAGATGAACGATAAGAAAAGTGCACGTATACGACGTGCAAAAAAGACTAGAGCAAAGATTCGTGAACTGGGGGCAACCCGGCTTACTGTTTTCCGCACTTCGCGACACCTTTACGCGCAGATTATCGCGCCTAATGGTTCAGACGTAATCTGCAGTGCAGGTACCGTTGAGAAAGACGTACGTGGTGCTGTGAAATACACAGGTAATGTCGATGCGGCCAAAGAGCTGGGTAAGCGTATCGCTACCCTGGCTAAACAGAAAGGCGTTGAGAAGGTTGCGTTTGATCGTTCTGGTTTTAAATACCATGGTCGCATCAAGGCGCTTGCCGATGCGGCGCGTGAAAATGGTTTAGAGATATAGGCAGAGTAACTCATGGCAAATTTTGATGTTCAAGCTGGTCCTAGTAGTGATGATCTTTTAGAGAAACTTGTCGCAGTCAATCGTGTTGCGAAAGTGGTAAAAGGGGGTCGTCAATTTGGTTTCGCCGCACTTACTGTTGTAGGTGACGGAAAAGGCAAAGTGGGCTTTGGTACGGGTAAGGCTCGAGAAGTTCCGGTAGCAATCCAAAAGGCTATGGATCAAGCTCGTAAGAGCATGGTGGACGTCAAGTTGAGTGGTGCTACCCTGCAATACCCCATCACATCCAACCACGGAGCGGCCAAAGTGTTTATGCAGCCTGCTTCAGAAGGTACTGGAATCATCGCGGGCGGTGCCATGCGTGCCGTTTTCGAAGTGGTTGGGGTTCACGACGTATTGGCGAAGTGCATAGGTTCAAGTAACCCTATTAATGTGGTTAGAGCTACCGTCAAGGGATTGAAGGAAATGAATTCTCCCGAAGACATCGCTTCCAAGCGCGGTAAAACTGTTGCTGAGATTTTGGACTAGGTTATGAGCAATCAGAAGAAAATCAGAGTAAAACTGGTCAAGAGCACCAATGGTCGCTTGGCCTCACACAAGGCATGTGTCGCGGGTTTAGGTCTGCGTCGTATGAATCACACTGTTGAAGTCATCGATACTCCAGAGAATCGAGGCATGATCAATAGAGTGCATTATCTGTTACAAGTCGAGGAAGCGTAATATGCGGCTCAACTCTATCAAATCATCAGATGGCGCGCGTACCACCCGCAAGCGAGTCGGCCGCGGTATCGGATCTGGTCTAGGAAAAACATGCGGACGTGGCCATAAAGGTCAAACCTCCCGGACCGGTGGCAGCATACGCGCTGGTTTCGAAGGTGGTCAACAGCCTTTGCAACGTAGATTGCCAAAAGTTGGATTTACTTCACGGCTCGCTAAAATCACTGCTGAGATTCGTTTGAACGAATTAGCCAAGGTAGACGGCGACGTGTGTGATATCGAGAGCTTGCGTAAAGCCAATGTTATTAATTCATCCATTAAACGCGCAAAAGTGATCGCCTCTGGAAAGATTGAAAGAGCGGTAACCGTAAAGGGATTGGGCGTTACTCCGGGCGCGAAAGCTGCAATTGAAGCGGCTGGTGGAACAATAGAGGCTTAAGGATGGCAAATCAAAAGGCTGCGGCTCTGGCCAATAGTCTTGCTGGAAGTGGAAAACTTTCAGAGCTGAAGCAGAGAATTTTCTTTGTTATCGGCGCGATTATCGTATTTAGGATAGGGACGCACATCCCTGTCCCTGGTATCGATCCAGGTGCATTGGCTCAGCTATTTGAGCAGCAGAAGGGCACCATTCTGGACATGTTCAACATGTTTTCAGGGGGGGCCTTGGGACGGTTGTCGGTGTTCGCCTTGGGCGTGATGCCTTATATATCGGCCTCGATTATAATACAGCTCCTGTCGGCCGTTTGGCCCAAGCTGGAGCAGCTTAAGAAAGAAGGTGAGTCGGGTAGACGTAAACTGACTCAATATACCAGGCAGTTGACTTTGGCCCTGGCCGCATTTCAATCCATGGGTGTTGCCTATGCCTTACAAAGCCAAAGTATTGGTAACGTAACGGTTGTAATCAACCCAGGCCCAGTCTTCCTGGCGACTGCGGTACTGACGCTGGTAACAGGGACTATGTTCCTGATGTGGCTGGGAGAACAGGTGACTGAGCGCGGTATTGGTAATGGTATATCCATTATCATATTTTCTGGCATTGTAGCCGGACTTCCCGCCGCCATACAGGGGACTTTCGAATTAGGCAGGACAGGTGAACTAAGTACTTTTGTCATCCTGTTCTTGATCGCCCTGATCGTGATAGTGACGGCCGTAGTGGTGTTTGTAGAGCGTGGACAGAGGCGTATTACAGTCAACTACGCCAGACGCCAGCAAGGCAATAAGATTTATGCAGGGGGCAGCAGCCACTTGCCATTAAAGGTCAATATGGCCGGTGTTATCCCGCCCATATTCGCCAGTAGTATCATTTTGTTCCCGGCCACTATAGCCGGGTGGTTCGGCAGCACGAGCGAAAGCATGGACTGGCTTAAGGATTTGGGGGCGACTTTGGCTCCTGGACAGCCTCTTTACGTGATGCTTTATGCTGCGGCCATTGTGTTTTTCTGCTTTTTCTATACCGCCCTGGTCTTTAATCCAAAAGATACGGCGGATAATCTGAAGAAGTCAGGGGCGCTTATCCCTGGAGTAAGGCCTGGGGAGCAGACAGCCAAGTACATAGACGGAGTCATGTCCAGGTTGACTCTGGCCGGTGCGATCTACATTACATTGGTGTGTTTGCTGCCGGAATTTTTGATTTTGTACTGGAGTGTTCCGTTCTATTTTGGTGGAACATCTTTGCTGATTGTTGTCGTGGTGATAATGGACTTCCTGTCACAGGTACAGGCCCATTTGATGTCTCATCAGTATGATGGGCTCTTGAAAAAGGCCAATTTGAAGTCGCACGGCCGCAGTGGCGTGACAAGATAACTTATTGATTATACAGGTTTTTGAGGTTTTATTATGAAAGTCAGAGCGTCTGTTAAGTGTATGTGCCGTAATTGTCGCATTATCAAGCGAAAGGGTGTCGTGCGGGTAATTTGCTCGGATGCCAAGCATAAACAACGTCAAGGTTAGTCTTTGGCTTGAATTGTCCTTGATCTATAAGTAAAATTCGGCGGTTTAGCATTATGATGGTAGGAGATAAGGTGTAATGGCGCGTATTGCCGGTATAAATATACCAAATCAAAAGCACACCGTGATTGCATTGCAATCAATCTACGGTATTGGGTCCACTCGCGCAAAGAAGATATGCGCTGATTCTGGAATTGATCCAACAACCAAAGTGAAGGATCTTTCTGAAGATAAGTTGGAGACCCTGCGCACAGAAGTCGGCAAGTTCGAAGTAGAAGGCGATCTACGCCGTGAAGTTTCAATGAATATCAAGCGATTAATGGATCTTGGATCCTATCGCGGAATTCGCCATCGTCGTGGGCTTCCATGCCGCGGTCAACGTACACGTACTAACGCACGTACCCGTAAAGGGCCACGTCGCATGGTTAAGAAATAAGGTTTGTAGGATTTAGTTATGGCTAAAGCGGGAAATCGCACACGTAAGAAAGTTAAAAAGAATGTGTCTGACGCTGTTGCGCACATTCATGCGTCTTTCAACAACACAATCGTAACCATTACCGATCGCCAAGGGAATGCCCTGACTTGGGCTACCGCCGGGGGATCTGGTTTTAGAGGCTCACGGAAAAGCACTCCGTTTGCTGCTCAGGTAGCCGCCGAGCGCGCCGCCACTGCAGCGAAAGAATATGGAGTCAAGAATGTGGACGTTTTTGTTAAAGGTCCAGGACCAGGCCGGGAATCGGCGGTTCGAGCTTTGAATTCCGTAGGGTTTAAGATCACCAACATTTCTGATGTGACGCCTATTCCACACAATGGATGCCGTCCTTCTAAGAAACGTAGAGTATAAGCGGGGAAACTAACTTGGCTAAGTATGTAGGTTCTAAATGCCGCCAGTGTCGTCGAGAAGGCACTAAGCTTTTTCTGAAAGGCGAAAAGTGCTTTGGTAGCAACTGTGCGATTGAAAAGCGTCCTTTCCCACCCGGTCAGCATGGCCAGCGTAGAGGCCGTTTGTCTGATTACGCAGTACAGTTGCGAGAAAAGCAAAAAGTTCGTCGTATATACGGCATCCTCGAGAAGCCTTTCCGCCTCTACTATAAAGCGGCAGATCGTCGAAAAGGATCAACTGGTGAAAACCTGCTCCAATTGCTAGAGAGTCGCTTGGATAACGTGGTTTACCGCATGGGCTTTGGGGCTTCGCGCAGCGAAGCTCGTCAGATGGTGCGTCACAACGCCATCACCGTAAACGGGGTCAAGGTAAACATTCCTTCCTATCAGGTTAAACCGAGTGATGTCGTTGCCGTGTCTGAAAAAGGCAAAAACCAGCTACGAATTAAGTCCGCGCTGGAATCGCAGCAACAAAGAGGTTTCTCCGAATGGCTAGATGTAGACACCAGTAAAATGTCTGGTGTGTTCAAGAGTGTACCGGAACGTACAGAATTACCTTCCGATATCAATGAACAGCTAATTGTAGAATTGTATTCCAAGTAATCTCAGCTATAGCGAGGGTCTTCAATGTCAGGTGTCACAACAGAGCTGCTTAAACCACGTTTAGTTGACGTTCAAAAGGTCTCTGATACTCAAGCACGTGTAGTACTGGAGCCATTAGAGCGCGGTTTTGGTCATACGCTGGGCAATGCGTTACGTCGTATTCTGCTATCTTCCATGCCTGGCGCGTCCATTGTGGAAGTGGAAATTGACGGCGTTCTACATGAATACAGTACCATTGAAGGCGTTCAAGAAGATGTTATCGAGATACTTCTTAATTTAAAAGAAGTTGCGATCACCATGCATTCTAAGGATTCAGCCACCTTGTCTTTGAACAAGAAAGGCCCTGGTCCTGTTACTGCTGGCGATATTACCTTGGATCACGATGTAGAAGTGGTCAATCCTGACTTGGTCATTGCCAATCTTACCAAATCCGGTGAGTTGAATATGAGCATCAAAGTGGCCACAGGTCGCGGCTACCAGCCCGCTATGCATCGTGCCACAGACGAAGATCGACCCATCGGTCGTTTACAATTGGATGCCTCTTTCAGCCCTGTTCGACGCGTGTCTTACAATGTAGACAGCGCCCGTGTGGACCAGCGCACTGACCTGGATAAGCTGATCATCGATCTGGAAACCAATGGAACCATCGATCCTGAAGACGCAATCCGTAAATCGGCGGCTATCCTTCAAGATCAATTAACTCACTTCATCGATCTGAAGGGAAGTCGTGAAGAGCAACCTAAGGCAGAAGAGCCTGCGGTTGATCCTATTTTGCTGCGTCCGGTAGACGATCTGGAGCTGACTGTTCGCTCCGCGAACTGCCTGAAGGCGGAAAATATTTTTTACATCGGTGATTTAATCCAAAGAACTGAGGTGGAGCTACTCAAAACACCTAACCTCGGTAAGAAGTCACTGACCGAAATTAAAGACGTATTGGCCTCTAAAGGCTTGTCTTTGGGGATGCGCCTGGATAATTGGCCGCCACCCCAGTTACGTGACAAGCAAAAAGAGACCGCATAATTAGTTTGTATTAGGAATTATAATCATGAGACATCGTCAGTCTGGCAGACAGTTAAACCGAAACAGTAGTCACCGTAGTGCTATGTTCCGCAATATGTCTGTTTCATTGTTCAAACACGAAACGATTAGAACCACTTTGCCTAAGGCCAAAGAGCTGCGACGAGTCGCTGAGCCTTTGATTACCCGAGCCAAAACAGACAGCGTTGCGAATCGTCGAATTGCTTTCTCTAGGCTGCGTGATAAGGAAGCGGTTGGAAAACTGTTTACCGATCTGGGTCCTCGCTACAAGGCAAGACCGGGCGGTTATGTACGCATCCTCAAATGCGGCTTTCGCTCAGGTGATAAGGCACCGATGGCTCTGGTACAGTTAGTACAAGAAGAAGGTGCTGCCGCCGCCGCTGAATAGAGGCTCATTACACGTCTTATTGAAAAAACCGCCCGAGTGGCGGTTTTTTTGTGGTGTACCACTCGATTTAGTCAAAATCGGCCTTACAAATAACTTGGCGCGAAGTAAGATGTAATCAGTGTGCGTAGTCATTATCAAGAGGCTCTATTGTGATCCACCTCTACACCGACTTCGGCCTCAACGGCCCCTACGTAGGACAAATGAAGTCTTTGATCGGGGACGCGGGCCTTTCCTGCACCGATTTGATGCATGACGCCCCGCGTTTTCGGCCCGTACACGCGGGATATCTGCTGGCCGCGCTCCACTCACATATCCCAAGGGGCTCAATTGTTATTGCCGTGGTAGATCCCGGTGTGGGTAGCGATCAGCGCAAGCCCGTGATTGTCGAATGTGATCAGAGAATTTACGTTGGCCCAGGTAACGAACTCTTTAACTCCCTCAGCCAGCGGTATCCCAACAGCCAATGGCATGAAATTACTGATCTCCCGGACTCAGTCTCCAATACTTTTCATGGGCGAGACATCTTCACTCCTGTCGCTATCAGGCTACAGCTGGGCGAGTCCATTTCTGCCCTGGCCAAGCCTATGCCAGCACCTGTCCCTCAAGACTGGTCCGTTGAATTGGATGAGGTCATCTATGTAGATGATTTTAAAAACATTTGGACCGGCTTGTCCAGGCATCCCAAGGGTGATGGCGGAAAAATTGTCTTTAAAAATAAGGGTATCCCTTTTGCAAGCACCTTTAGCGACATGAAACCGGGTGAGTTGTTCTGGTATGTTAACTCTTCTTCTCTCATTGAGATCGCCGCAAACCAGGGGGCAGCGTCTCAGTTGCTGAAGGCTCAGATTGGCGATCGAATCGAATTTGAATGAGTCTTAGACAAAGTTTTGTAAAGAAGGTTAAAATGGTCGGATATTCACGCGATTTTCACATAAATGATCGATAGATCTAATAACTTGAATTGTCATCTGTCTAGTCATGTGCACTTCTTAAAGTGGAGACTGGCGTAATCTTAAATACTTTCCATTAAGGGGGTGAGTTATGAACGAATTGAGAAAGGGTTTAATTGTTCTGATTGGTGTCTCGGCCTTGGCCATGTCGGCCTGTACCTCTAACCCTAAAGACGACAAAGCGGCAGCGGCCGCCGGTAAGGCGGGCGGACAGGAACAGGACATTGAAATTGTGGTAGAAGATGCCGGCCAAGAAGGCATCGTGGTGAGTAGTGATGTAAACGGTGGCCAAAGTAATCAAAATATCATCTATTTTGACTATGATTCGGCCAATATTCGGGACGAATACAAGACCATTTTGCAAGGCCATGCAGACTTTCTGTTAGCCAATCCTAAGGCCGCAGTGGTAATCGAAGGCCATGCCGATGAGCGTGGAACTCGTGAATACAATCTGGCCTTGGGTGAAAATCGGGCCTTCAAAGTGAAGCAGTTTCTTTCTCTGAAAGGTGTGCAGACCTCACAAATTAGAACTGTTAGCTTTGGTGAAGAAAAGCCTGAAGTGGAAGCGCATGATGAGGCTTCCTGGAGCAAGAATAGACGCGCAGTTTTTGTCTACGCCGACAATTAAAATCACATCGTTGATTGGTATAAAAGCCGGACTTGTTCCGGCTTTTTCTATTCCACGATACGTAAGGATAGATCGATTGCCCTGAGATTCTTGGTGATAGTGCCCAGGGAGACAAAATCCACGCCTGTGGCCGCAATATCACGGATATTGTCTTGATCAATATTCCCTGAGGCTTCCAGATCCGCTCGACCGCGAGTCTGCTCCACGGCCTTCCTCAACATGGCCACTCCCATATTGTCCAGAAGCACACGGTCTACTTTTGCAGTTAAGGCTTCCTCCAACTGTTGAAGGTCTTCCACTTCCACTTCAATAAAGTCGGACTTGCCCTGCGCCCTGGCTTGGTCCACTGCGGCCTGGATGGACCCGGCAGAGGCGATGTGATTCTCTTTGATTAAAACGGTGTCATAGAGACCAATTCTGTGGTTCACACCACCCCCCACACGAACGGCGTATTTTTGAGCGTGACGCAATCCAGGCAAGGTCTTGCGGGTGTCCAGTAATTGAGTGCGAGTCCCCTTGAGCAATTCGACATATTCATTGACGCTTGTGGCTGTTCCAGACAAGGTCTGCAAGAAATTCAGGGCAGTGCGCTCGGCCGTGAGGATGGAGCGGGCGGGCCCGTTAAGACTGCACAAAAGTGCCCCGGCAGATACCGCATCCCCCTCATCCAAATGCCATTGTATTTGGACCCGGGGGTCCACCCTCTCAAACACCTTATCAAACCAGGGTCTGCCCGCGATAACGGCGTGCTCCCGGCTAATGAGTTTGGCCTTGCAACGCTTGTCTTCGGGAATGAGTCCGGCGGTGATATCACCGCTGCCCACGTCTTCTTCCAGAGCATGCCGCACTTCCTTTTCCAAGGCCTCATTATTAATGGGAAATTTCATAAAGAACCAGGCTGAATTCATTCAAGTAGTGGGGGATTAGGACCGATATTATACCGAGTCTCAATATTCTCGTTAAGCAAAGATGAATCGCAACACAATTACCTATTTGATATTGACTATACTGGCACCCATCTCCACGTTGGCGGCGACGGACCCGGTAAAAGATCTATTGCTGTATGCAAAAGCGGGCAGAATCGGATCGGTGAAATCGGTCCTTTTGTCTGGCACGGGCGTGAATGCTAAAAATGAGGAAGGAAAGACCGCCTTAATGGGCGCTGTGGAATACAAAAACATGGACAGTGTGAAGTACCTGCTTTCTGTGGGTGCAGACGTAAACGCCCAAGACAAAAAGGGGGTAAGCCCCTTTATGTTGGCGACCAGGATGGAGAATCCCGCCCTATTCGAACTCCTCTTAGAGCAGGCGGATGTGAACATGCAAGCTGAAAACGGCGAATCCGCTTTTTTAATCGCCGCAAGAAACAATGATCAAGTCAAAATGGATACGCTGATTCTTCACGGCGTGCATGTCAGACAGCAAGACAAAAAGGGATTTAGCGCGATCCATCACCTAACCATTCCCGGGAATCAGCAGGCGATCAGTTTGATTCTTTCCCGTGGTGGGGATTTAAATGTGGAAAATGAATCCGGAATCACGCCTTTAATGCTCGCCAGCTATCATGGCCACGTAGAACTGGTGCAGTTCATGGTCGACCAAGGGGCCGACGTTAAAAAGGAATCAAAAACAGGTATAACAGCGTTGAGTAACGCCAAGTTGGCCAATCAGGAGGACGTGATAGAAATTCTGGAAATGAAACTGGCAGCGTTAGAGGCAGAAGAGCAGGAAAAGGCCAAACAGAAAAAAAAGAAAAAGTAGCGAGTTGTGAACAGCTATGCTTAATATTGGCAGTTCGAATGGTGTAGGAAATGTCATTGTTTATTCTCGGGATTTTGCTGGCGGTTTTTTTAACCTTTGTTGCAATCGGTTTAAATACTTACCGTGTTAACTGGGGACATAGGTGGCTGAATTGTGCAACGGGCTGGGTCTATCTGTTTTGTTACACCTACCATCGGCTAAGCCGTAATCAGCTACAGTTGCCGGAAACAGGTCCTGCTATATTGGCGGCAAACCACGTGTCAGGTTTGGATCCACTGCTCATGATGTGCATCAGTCCACGGCCGGTGCGTTTTTTGATCGCTCGTGAGGTGTATGATCGCTTTTGGCTGAACTGGATCGTCAAGGCAATGGGTGCAATACCAGTTGATCGAGCAGGTCGCCCCGAAAAGGCGTTACGACAGGCAATAGTGGCGCTACAAAAAGGCGAAGTGATCGGGATTTTTCCACACGGAAAAATCATCACGGCCAATGACAATAGGGAAAATATTAAATCGGGAGCAATTAGACTGGCGCAGCTAAGCGAGTGTGCAATCTATCCCATCCACTTTTATGGAATGAAATTTGAGGGAAGTGAATTTCTTTCTTTGCTATTCAGGGCGAAGGCAAAGGCCGTGTTTCATGAGCCAATTTCAGGCGGCTCCACGCAAACGGAGCATGCCCAATCGGACTTGATTAGAAAGATGAACTCAGCGTAGGGATCGTTATATGGAATCGAGTGCTACTATCGCATTGTGGGTTTTCGTAGGTCTTGGTTGGATGGCCGGGATTGTCATGCTGCTCTTGGTAATGTTGTTCGTGTACGACATTTTCCAAAGCAAGCATGCAGTCCTCAGAAATTTTCCAGTCGTCGGACATTTACGCTATTTTCTCGAAAAACAGGGGGAATATTTCCGCCAATATTTTTTCGCGCATGATAGAGAAGAGCTACCCTTTAATCGTGCGACACGTAACTGGGTGTACCGGACGGCCAAAGGGATAGGTGGGATCGTAGGTTTCGGGTCCACCATTGATCATCGCCAACCGGGCTCCATCATATTTGTTAGTTCGGCCTACCCTATGCTGGAGGAGGAATGCACCCCGGCACCACAAATGGTAATTGGTCCTGACTGTGAGTTTCCCTTTACTGCCAAGCAAATATTCAATATATCAGGGATGAGCTACGGTGCGATCTCCGCACCGGCCGTTCGCGCCTTAAGCAGGGGGGCAGCAGAGTCCGGCGTTTGGATGAATACAGGCGAAGGTGGTTTATCCTCATATCACTTGGAAGGCGAGTGCGATTTAATATTTCAGGTTGGCACTGCGAAATACGGAGTAAGAGACGAGGCAGGTAGGCTGGATGACCAGAAACTCAAAGAAGTGGCGCAACATGTAAAGGCTTTTGAAATAAAAATTTCACAGGGTGCCAAACCCGGGCGTGGTGGTGTGCTGCCTGCGGTAAAGGTGAGTGAAGAAGTTGCCAGAATACGCGGCATCCCTGCCGGCAAGGTATCGTCCAGCCCAAATCGGCATAGAGAGATCAAAACGACCGATGATCTACTCGATATGATTGCGCGGATTCGTGATGTTACCGGTCGTCCTGTTGGATTTAAGGCGGTGATTTCAAATCAACGCTTTCCACAATCACTGTTTGAATGCATCCATCGCAGGGGCATAGACTCCGCCCCGGACTATATAACTCTGGACGGGGGTGACGGAGGAACGGGTGCCGCCCCACAGCTGCTTATGGATCACGTGGGTCTGTCCTTAGGTGAGTCTTTGCCTATGTTGATAGACTTACTCATGGAAGCCGATCTTAAAGATCGAATTAAAGTGGTCGCCTCTGGCAAGTTGGTGACTTCTGCAGACGTGGCCTGGGCTTTGTGCGTGGGTGCGGACTTCGTTACTTCGGCGCGTGGCTATATGTTTGCCCTGGGCTGCATACAATCTTTGCAGTGCCACCAGGACACCTGTCCGACGGGTATTACGACGCACAATAAACGTTTGCAAAGAGGCTTAGTGGTTGAGGATAAAGCGAAGCGGGTCGCGAACTATGCGCACTGGGTTAATGTGGAAGTGGATAAGCTCGCCCATTCCTGCGGGTTGGCCAATGCGCGTGAATTTAGACGAGAACACGTGAGGATTGTGCAGCAGGCCAACTTCAGTATTCCACTGGATGTGTTGAGGCCCTACCCTAAGCGTGAAAAGAAGCCCGACATTAAACTGGTAAACTGAAAACTATTCTTGTTCTTCCGAATCAACTGCGGGAAACCACACATCCACTTGCAAACCACCGAGATGTGAAGTGGAGAGTTTGATATCCAGATGATGTAGATCGGCAATACGCCCTACAATCGAGAGACCCAATCCACTTCCTGTCGCTTTCGTTCCCAGTTGTCTATAAAAACGTTTGAATACCTTTTCACGTTCTGCAGGCGGAATACCCGGCCCACTATCACCCACACTAAAGAGAACGCGATCGTCTTTGCGACCGATATTGACTTCCACACTCCCTTTTTCCGGCGTGTAGCGAATGGCATTATCGGTAAGATTGCGGACTAGCACGGCGATGGCGTCATAGTCTCCGCGAATGAACTTGCCTCGGGTTCCACTTAGGCCTATTTCAATGTCTTTTTCTATTGCAATTGGTGCTTCGTCGCCAATGACCGTTTCGGCAACTATAAATAAGTCAAAGCGTCTCGCCTTTTTTAGACCTGTTTCCGGGTCCAGTCTGGCAAGCGTTAATAATTGTTCGACCAAGCGTGTGGAGCGATTGACACCACGAACGACTTGCCTTAACGCCTGTTGCTTTTCTTCGTCTTCTTTTGCCTGTAGGGCGACTTCTGCATGCGTCTTTAAAGCCGCCAACGGTGTACGTAGCTCGTGTGCAGCGTCTGCCGTGAAACGACGTTCAGTATCAAAGGCGGTCTTTAGACGAATGAATAGCGTATTCAAAGCATGTTGTATTGGGCGAATTTCGATTGGCGTATATTCGTCATCCAGTCTGTGTAAATCAGTCGTTCTACGTTTTCGTATTTCCGCCGCCAAACGGCCAAGCGGTTTGAGATTTCCGTCCACATTAAACCACATGATAAATGCCACCATGAGTGTCAGGCCGGTTCCCAACACCAGAACAGATAAAGAAAACGTCTTGCTGATCAGCTGGGTGGCGTTTACTTGAGACCCAACCTGGATCTTGTATCGGCCATCTTTGGAAACTTGAGAAAATACCCGCCAGGGGTCACCTCTGAGTAACACATCGCTAAAACCGAGTTCAACGTTACTCATCGGGGCAAAGGGGGCATTATTGGAATGCACAAATAGCCCACTCTCCTTAATCCACATTTGAAATGCAATAGGGCTATCGGATCGATTGTTTATGCGCAACTCCCCGGGCAACAATTCGAACAGAGAGCTGGGATTCATGGATTCTGTGTTTTCGATGGATTGTTCTGCGGCCAGGCTGAGTAATAGTTCGGACTTGTGAATAAGAAAATTGTCCAGTTGTTCGGTAATGGACTCGTGCAGCGTTTTATAGATAAAGAAAGTACTCAGCAGCCAGAATAGAGCAAGTGTGGGTATAAGAACGACGATTATCCGTAATCGTATTGATCGAGTCATGATGGATGCGCTTTAACCTGTGATCGGCGTAAATTAAGTCTTGTCTACTATATATCCTACACCGCGAATTGTGCGTATCAACTCCGCACCCAGTTTTTTGCGTAAATGGTGAATATGAACTTCCACTGTATTAGATTCCACCTCATCGTTCCAGGCGTATAAACCTTCTTCCAAACGACTGCGTGACATCACTTTACCTCTATTCTCCAGCAGAAGTTGCAGAATAGTAAACTCCCGAGGTGAAATGTCAACGGTTTTTCCGTCCTGGGTGACAGTATGAGAGGCGGGGTCTAGTGTCAGATTACCGTGACTGATTACCGGCGAAGAGCGGCCACCGCGTCGTCTTAGTAGAGCCCTTATCCGTGCTGAAAGTTCCCCCAACTCAAAAGGCTTGGTCAGGTAGTCATCCGCACCGCTGTCTAGGCCCGCGACGCGATCTTCAACGGTGTCGCGCGCAGTCAAAATTATCACCGGTAGATCATTTTCTTTGAGACGGAGATTTTTCAAAACCTCAAGACCGGACTTTTTTGGCAATCCCAGATCCAAAACCATGAGCTCATATTCATTGGTGATCAGGGCCGTGTCTGCTGCTTCGCCATCTTCTACCCAGTCTACCGCGTAACCTTCCTGAGAAAGTCCTGCTTGTATACCTTCACCGAGTAGTGGATCATCTTCAACAATGAGTAGACGCATGGTTTTAGCCTCGTTCTAAGGAACTACTTATAAAGTAAATGAATTCAATAGCTAATCGGCCATTTTAAGGCTCAACTTGAGGACTATCATAGCCGCTTGAAAAGTCCGGCTTTGTCCCCCATTTTAGGGCTAAGATTTGATTTATCGGGGAATTTAAACATGAGAATGGACAAGTTGACCAGCAAATTTCAGATGGCGCTGGCGGATGCGCAGAGCATAGCCCTGGGACGAGACCATCAATTCATTGAACCTGTGCATTTAATGAGCGCTTTGTTGGATCAACAGGGGGGATCTGTCCCCCATCTCCTGAATCAGTCTGGCGTGAATATGCGCACTCTCCGATCAAAATTGGCCGAATCGCTGGATCGCCTCCCCACCGTATCCGGTTCGGGTGGTGATGTCCATGTTTCACAGGATCTGGGTCGGCTGCTGAATCTCACCGACAAATATGCCCAAAAAAGAAACGACGCCTTTATCTCCAGTGAGCTTTTTATACTCGCCGCCCTCGAAGACAAGGGTGTTTTGGGAAATATTCTACGCGATAGTGGTGCTGTGAAGGGTGCTGTGGAACAGGCCATAGAAAAAGTCCGGGGAGGGCAGAACGTGGATAACCCCGAAGCAGAAGATCAACGCCAATCCTTGGAAAAATTTACGATAGACCTGACCGAGCGTGCGTTACAGGGGAAGCTGGACCCGGTGATAGGGCGTGATGACGAGATTCGTCGCACCATACAAGTCTTGCAGCGACGCACAAAAAATAATCCTGTGCTAATCGGCGAGCCCGGTGTGGGTAAAACGGCCATTGTGGAAGGACTGGCACAGCGTATTATCAATGGTGAAGTGCCAGAAGGGTTGAAAAACAAAAAGTTGCTCTCTCTGGATATGGGAGCGCTTATTGCGGGCGCAAAATTTCGCGGTGAATTCGAGGAACGTTTAAAAGGCGTGTTAAAGGACTTGGCCAAACAAGAAGGCCAGATCATACTTTTCATCGATGAATTACACACCATGGTCGGCGCAGGCAAAGCAGATGGTGCCATGGACGCGGGAAATATGTTGAAACCTGCCTTGGCGCGCGGTGAGCTTCATTGTGTGGGTGCCACAACGTTGGACGAGTATCGCCAATACATTGAAAAAGACGCGGCGCTGGAAAGACGTTTTCAAAAGGTGTTGGTGGACGAGCCCAGTGTAGAAGACACGATAGCTATTTTGCGTGGCTTAAAAGAAAAATATGAGGTCCATCACGGGGTGGACGTAACAGATCCTGCCATCGTAGCCGCAGCGACACTTTCCCATCGTTATATCACCGACCGAAAATTGCCTGATAAGGCCATCGACCTGGTCGACGAGGCAGCGAGCCGAATCCGCATGGAAATCGATTCCAAACCGGAAGATATGGATAAACTGGACAGGCGTCTTATTCAATTGAAGATCGAACGTGAGGCCTTGAAAAAAGAGACCGACGCCGCTTCGAAAAAACGCCTGGACGATCTGGAATCGCAAATCAGTCGCCTGGAAAGAGACTACGCCGATCTGGAAGAGGTATGGAAAGCAGAGAAGGCTGCGCTGCAGGGTTCGCAACACGTGAAAGAGGAACTGGAGCGTGTCAAACAGGAACTGGAAACAGCGCGACGCGCGGGTGATCTAACCCGTATGTCTGAATTACAGTACGGGCGCATTCCGGAATTGGAAGGTCAATTGGCAAGGGCCGCGGAAGCGGAAACCAAAGAGACTACTCTGTTACGGAATAAAGTAACGGAAGAAGAGATCGCCGAGGTGGTATCTCGTTCTACTGGTATCCCTGTGAGCAAAATGCTGGAAGGTGAACGAGACAAGCTCTTGCGCATGGAGGACGAGTTGGTCAAGCGTGTTGTGGGTCAGGCTGAGGCGGTAAAAGCCGTATCCAATGCCATTAGGCGTTCCCGCGCCGGACTCTCCGATCCCAATCGCCCCAATGGTTCGTTTCTCTTCCTGGGCCCTACAGGGGTGGGTAAAACAGAATTGACCAAGGCCCTTGCTTCATTTCTATTTGATACGGAAGAGGCCATGGTGCGTATCGATATGTCCGAGTTTATGGAAAAACACTCGGTCGCTCGTCTCATTGGGGCCCCGCCTGGTTATGTGGGCTACGAAGAGGGTGGATATCTTACTGAGGCCGTACGTCGAAAACCCTATTCTGTCATTCTGCTTGATGAGGTAGAGAAGGCCCATCCAGATGTATTTAACGTGCTCTTACAGGTCTTAGACGATGGTCGTTTGACTGATGGACAAGGTCGTACCGTAGACTTCAAGAATACAGTTATCGTGATGACCTCCAATCTGGGTTCTCAAATTATTCAGGAACTGGCCGGGGAAGAACGTTATGATCAGATGAAGGCCGCCGTGATGGACGTGGTGAGTAAACATTTTCGCCCTGAATTTATTAACCGGGTCGATGATGTGGTGGTGTTCCATCCATTGGGACAAGATCAGATTTCTACAATAGCCAATATTCAGATCAACTATCTGCGTAAGCGTTTGGCTGATAGAGAAATGGATCTCAAGTTATCTAATGATGCATTGGCTTTTCTGTCACAGACAGGTTACGACCCGGTATATGGCGCCCGTCCCTTAAAGCGCGCTATTCAAATTGAGATAGAAAATCCGTTGGCACAGGAAATCCTGTCTGGAAAATTTTTACCAGGAGATACGATCGTTGTAGAAAGAGCAGGTGATGGTTTGACCTTTAGTAAATAAACTTGCGAGGCCCCGTTTTGGAGCAAAAAATTCCGCCCTTGCTTCTTACTCTTCTCTGTGCCTTGATGATGTGGGGTATTGCGAATGTAATGCCCCAATCGAGTTTTCCGGCGGCCTATTCATTTCAAATATCGATGATTCTGGCGGCACTTGCGGTGTTTGTTGCTGGGTGTGGTGTATATGCCTTTCGCATCGCGAAAACGACAATGAATCCACTCAAAACAGATGGTGTGAGTAGTCTGGTCAATAGTGGAATCTATCGCTTCACTCGAAACCCGATGTATCTGGGTTTCTACCTCATTTTACTTGCCTGGGGCGTCTATCTCACGAATTACCTAGCGTTGGCCGGTTCTCTTCTTTTTGTCTTCTACATGAACCGCTATCAGATTCTTCCCGAAGAACGTGCCTTGGAACGGATTTTTGGTGATAGTTTCGAGCGCTATAAACAAGATGTTAGGCGCTGGATCTAGTCAGAGAGCGTCCCAATGTGCTGATGTCTAGCGTATTTGTGCTGTGATACGAAAAAATGTGAACTGAGTCACACTTTTTTTGTATATGGACTATCCAGTTAACTGAGTAAGCACCCGCCATTTTAAATAGAAATAACAAAATATTAGAATCGAATTGGATTTGGAGTGTATGTGATGAAATTTATCAGTTACGGGGTGATTGTTTCTACCTTGAGTTTCACTGCTTGGGCGACGTATGACTATGCGGTAAATGGTCCTACCATGCACATGTCAAAAAAGCGAAGTTATAGCGTTCCTAAGCATCATGCTTTGGGTGTTGGAAATAGCTGGTTTGTAGACGCGGCACGAGGGGGAAAGAAAAATCAGTAGCGTTCAATCGTTAGCATTACTTTTCTTCGCCCGTCCTCATATCAAGAAAAAGCCCGTTTTTCAGTTCCAATCTGATTAGTGAAAATTGTTAAATCTGTGACCTGTGTAGCACTTTAGGGCAAAGATAGACCTTTAAAGCCTTGCTCGAAGAACCGTACAAGTTACTAAGGTGTCTAAACTATTAGCCCTTATTTTAAGGGTAGGAGTTTCAGAATGAAGTATATCGTATATGTCGTTATTGTAGTGGTCGTTGGGTTTGCCGGATGGGCAAGCTATGACTATGCGGAAAATCAGAATTTTACTGCGGTGTCTAAAAAGGGCGCTTCTGGTGGAATGTCTAAGCACCATTCAATGGGTGTGGGAAATGGTTTGATGGTTGATTCTGCGCGTGGAAAATAAATTAGATGTAGAAAAGCACCTATTACACGAATGTTCTACATAATCTCGCCCCAAAATAGCATATGTGACCCTGTTCAGTCAGGGTATGCTGTATCCGATTCGAAGCCGGTTTGAAGGCTTACTGAAGCTCTCTTGATATGTTCTCGATCAAGAACCTGAATTGGTTCATTTGTTGTTTTACCTCGACCATATCTTCGTCGCTTAGGGTTTGATAACCTCTGGCAAAGGGCCAGCCATAACCCCATCGATAGCTTGTGGGGAAATAGGGTGAGCCACCCACCCGTACACCTGCAAGCATGATTTTCGCGATCTCAGGTTCTCCTACTTTGGCCACGCATGCCTCCAATGCCTGATCGGCGCGCAAACGCTCCGCCCTTGTGCCTCCTTTCCAGTAGGCAAGATCGTGTCGAATACAACAGTTGATCCAAAGCGATCGATGTTTATTGGTCCCATCTGGAAAAGCACTGCATCCATCCGTGGTGAAGGGTTTGAGCTCTCCGCAAAATGCCACGGTATGGAATGTAAGCATTATAATTGTAAAGCGCAGGAGTATCATTTCGAATAGAGTCGTCATATATATTGATCAGGGTTCATAGTAATGATTAAGGGAGGTCCACACAAGAAAAACTGATTGAATTTCTTTTGGCGATGTAAATGTACTTCTTTTTGGCTTTCATAGAGGAACACAGCCTAAGCAGGAATGGTCTCTATAGGTTTCTGGTCCTACGGTCGAGACAGATGTTGTGGATGCGGAGCAATAACCCCTTAGGCAAAAAAGCCGATAAAAGTCGATTGTTTGTTTGGGGTTGTATTTTTAAACTATTGATTAGTAAAGTTAAGTGGTTTCTGTTTGGGCCTGTCTTGTAAGGGGAGTGGTTCAGTAACAGGGGCTTGTTTTGGTAGGCAATACATGAAGTAGAACAGACTGGATGACGTTTAAAATAGAAAACATTTCGAATGCTGCCATCAGAGAAAGTGTGCTTCGAGAGCAAATTGCGCAGCTATATGTGCAATTCAAAACGCTGCCGCCGGTGGGAATTATCGCGGGAACGCTACTGATTATTCTGATGTGGGACCATGTCGACCAATCACTTGCCATCGTTTGGTATGTCTACCTCCTTGTTTTTTACGGTTGTTGTATTCCTTTGGTGATGTTTCGTGAAAGTAGAAAGCCGAAAAATATTCAATACAACGATACATCAAGAAAATCGG
>JAOUPJ010000142.1 GCA_029879945.1 Gammaproteobacteria bacterium | reverse complement strand
TTTTTCATATAGACAGCAACGAACCCTGGTGTACTAGACTTTCTCTCACCAAGCCTTTGGGCAAGCCCACTGGCAAGACCATATAGCTGCTGGTAAGTAAACTGATGGGTGCCACAAACAAGAGCCATTTGATTTGGGTGTTTTTCAAGGGCGCGGAGAAAAAGATCATGCAAACACAAATCCGCCTGAGCACGATTGGTAGAATTTACGTGATCATATATACTCAGATGCTGAGCTGGCGTTAGCCCTAGCTGACAATCAGCTTCTGAAATATATTTCGACGCAAGCTGAGTTAGAACCTTGAGGTAACTTTCAAGCATTTCATCAGAAATATTTGTGTCTAAATATTCTTCGACTACATCCCAGTTTAATATAAGCTCCCCTGCCGGAGACTCTCCAATTTGGTGATCCAATACCACCTGAGGCGTCTCCAGGTTGCTGTCTATCAGATTGTTACCAAATCGATGAAATAAGTCCAAAGTAATTTCGCCTTCGTTATTAGCAATTTCCAAGTTACTAACAAACGCGACAGGTGAAGCAATTCTGGCCAAAGAGCCAGTTTTTCGATTTAGTTCGGAAAGAAAAGTAAGCCCACACACATCGCTGTGCATCAAATCTTTAAATAACTGCATCGACACAGACTTAATGCAATCCTTTAGGGACCGCTGTTGCCGGTAATCAAATTCAATGGGGAGTGTCGAGGCAAAACTACCCACAGCCTCCTGAATATGGTGGTATGTGCTTGGTCTATTCTGAATCAACATCGTTATACAAAAATGCTGTGACTTGCTCCAGTTAGATACCACTTTGGAAAAAATTGTCAGAATAAATGCGGTAGGAGTTACTCCCAACTCCTTTGCTATTAGCTTCAAGGTTTGCCATTTTTCAGCATTAATGATGCGCCGTTTTCGAACTAACTGAGATCTTCTCGGTCTTTTTCTAAGGCGGTTTTCAGGTAGCATCGGTCCGTGTGGAAAGGTATCTAAACGAGAATACCAATATTGTTCGGCTTTTGCATACCTCGTCGACTTTTTACCTGCATCACGAAAATGAGCATATTCAGGATAGCTAAAGTCATGTGTCAGAATTGAAAGTCTCTCTCCCCTGTAGAGAGAAGACAGTTCGTGAAATAGAATGGAAACGCTTTTCCCATCAACAAACATGGGTGAAAACAGAAAGTGTATACGTACATCACTGGAAGATAACCTTGTTACCGACAATCGGTATGTAGGTAATTTATCAAAAGCGAGGTCTGATCGCTTAAAAGAGTTTCTGATTATTGCGATTTCTTTATTTTTTTCTGATTTCGAAAAAGCAGAAATATCGCAATAGTTAGGTCCAAAACTATCGGTATAATCAGATATCTGTAGATTGCCCTCTGAATTGACGAACAGTCGTAACGCATCATGTCTATTTACTAGCTGCTTCCAAGATTCTGCAAACTTCATCTCATCAAGTGAATCAACCTTAAACTCATAATACGTGGACGTAGCAACATGCAAATCAAACGCTGGATTCCGCCCAAACAAGTACCCTTGTTGTAAAGGGCTAGCAAAGCAAACCCTGCTAGATTGTATATTTTTCTGCACCTTCAAAACTTTCCCCACCCCTATTCTGAAGTATCTGTAATCTTAGAAAAGAAAAGTGCATACAGATATTCTAATAGTTATTTTTTTAAACAATTCATTGTCACTAAATTACTGTATTAGTAGTTATTGCAGCCTATAGCTTACGCCAGCTTTCTTAAAGTAGTTTAGTAAATACATTCTAAACTTGCTCTAAAGAAGAGTTGCCAATCAAATTCACTAAATCAGATACTGTATGCAATTCACCAAACGACTGTGTAAACACATCCAGGTCAAATTCAATAAGCTGAGATATATCCATTACAAGAGTCGCTAACGCCAATGAATCAATAAGCAAATCGTCTTGAAGTTTACTGTTTAGGGCAGGTGCTACCGTTACCCCTTTTGCTGCTAAGAGTTGTTCTAAACTTGAGAACACTGTATTTGATATAAATTCACTCATGTAAGCCGCCGACGTCTAGATATATACAAACTATTCATTTAGCATTAGAGAATACTCGTTAATCACCCATTGGTGCAAGTTTTCCATGCCTAGACTATGTTAGAAGCAGCCGTTATTTTTCTCGGAATTGGTGTATTGTCTGGTGTTATGGCCGGTCTGTTAGGGATAGGCGGAGGCCTGATTATTGTCCCCTTATTGGGATATTTTTTTAAGTATATTCATATTGATACCAGTGTAATCATGCATCTTGCTGTCGGCACTTCACTGGCAGCGGTAGCAATTACTGCAGTATCAAGTACTCGTGCGCATCACAAAAAAGGCACCGTGAAGTGGGAAATATGGAAAAGACTCATTCCAGGATTGATAGCGGGCTCGGTAGTTGGTAGTTTGATTGCCGAAAAGCTAGATACAAGTACGTTAACCAACTTTTTTGCTGGGTTTGAATTACTCGTCGCGCTTTACTTGGCAGTTGGTAAAACCCCTCAGGCAGATCCAACTGAACCCAACACCCTGGTCATTTTAGGTGCAACTTTTCTAATAGGGGTTATTTGTGCATTTGCAGGTGTGGGTGGTGGCATTATGATCGTTCCTTTTCTGGTGTGGCAAGGATTGACAATGAAGGAAGCAGTCTCTACTTCCGCAGCGGCAGGACTTCCCATCGCCTTGACCGGATCAATCGGGTTTGCCTTCACTGGCCTCACCCATACTGATTCACTTCCCGAGTTGACGCTTGGTTTCATATATCTTCCCGCCTTCATTGGAATTGGTGTTGCGAGCATATTAAGTGCACCCTCCGGTGCAAAACTCGCCCATGCTTTACCAAACTCAGTGCTTAAGAAGGTCTTCTCGATTTTTTTAGTAGGCATTAGTATTGTAATGTTTCTCGAGTAATTAATTTGTCTACGTCTAGCTCAATTGAGTTGCCGATATTTCATCATGCACCTACTGATGTGCCGTCTTTTCCAGGCGCAGGCACTTAACTAGACTCATAAGTGGCTTACCTAGCACGACCGGAGATATTTTATAAAAAGATACGGAAACAAACAGGCAATACTTCATCTTGTGGATAAGATAAGCTCATCTGAGTTTGTGTACTCTCGTCCTTTTTTAAGCATGACAACAAGGCGCACATTGCCCTACATTAACGAACACGAATCCTGTCTTTTGTACCGAAGCATCACTGTATTACCGGATCATGGTTAGTTGTGTCGCTGGTGATCCGTTGAATTGAGTTCTCAGTATCAAGTGTTATAGTTAGAATTTCTGAGCCTGCGGCAGGCCATCCCTTACTCATGATATAATTACCATAACCCTTCGAACTCATTTTTCGAATATCACTGGGCACCGTACCTAAGCTTATACCAGCCACATTGTCGCTACTGTAACCAGTGAGCGGCGTATTCTCAACGCTCCAGTATGAAGTACCTACGCCAACACCAATTCCGCTAGACTTTACCATAGACCCTACCAAATCATTTCGAAATTGAGATGCACGGGAGATTGATTGGGTGTTTTGAAATTGAACCGCGGCCCAAATAGCGTCCGCAGTTTCTACTTTAGCCGACCCATCCAACTTGGCAGCCCCCGCCATTGTTACAGTCCCATAAGATTCTCGAACTTCATAAAACGCGTGCGTTTCACTTAGTCCAACCAGGCCTAAGTAATTATTATCGTATGAGGTGAGCGTTGTAAGGGTGTTGTCCGCTGCCACTGTCCTTATATATTTTGGGAAGTCAGCTCCGGCCGTCCGTGATACAAAGGCCACGTATTCACCGTTAGTCATCAATTCCTCAACCAAGTTGTTACCTTCATCAGCCACCTGACTAGGAGAATAAGGCGTGGTGGTCAGGTCCACCTTGTGAATCGTTGTAACGCCACCAAATTCCGTTACAGCATATGCTAAAGAGTTTCCTCCGTTATAGACCTGGGTGTACTGAAAAACTTTTGGTGCTAAAATCGTATCAATATCAACTAGAGAATTATTTGCGACATTAAACGCCTTTAGCGTCTCACCATTGGCATCGACCATTTTCAGAATAAAGCGCCCAGGGGCCTGTCCCTCATACCAAATTTGAGTAAAATTTGAAACATCTACTCCAGCAGACGCGTTTGAAAAAGCGCTATCGACTGTATAGAGATTTGCACCATCTTGTATCAAGTAATTTGAAACCAAGCCAGTACCATAGTTTCTTAGCGGCGCAAGTACTCTCCCCGTTATCACGCTTGCCGCCGTAGCACTGTCAGTACTCAGGGTAAGAAGCCTGAAGTTAGTCTTATCTACAGTGCCGACACACATCGCCATTGGTTCTTCCGATATCAAAATCTGAGTCGCATTTTCATCATCATAGTTGGAGAAGATCTTCTCAACACACTGGCTCGTAGCATGTGTTGTTGAACTACTAAGCTGAACTGGCGTTAGTGTATTTCCGACTTCCTTCTTTGCATTCAACATGTACATCTTCTGATCTTTACCGAGCAGAAATAGAGCATGTGTGTGCCTACCGCTGATCGTTTCGCTCGCTGCATCGAATGTTCCGCCCTCAACCAAATGAACTCCCTCATTTCGCACCAGTAAATTGCTGCCGCTTAACTGGACAGGTGTCACACTATGGTCAGCGGGATCTACAGCAAAAAGATTGTATGCCGAGTTACCACCATCCCAAGTGGTATAAAACGCATAGGTGTCAGGAGCAGCCACTTGCGGTGGTGTAGCACTATCGTCGTCATTTATCGTTACTGTTAAACTAGCATAACCCAGTGCTGCCTCGCCTTGGACGTTCTCCAAAACCACCGTAAATACTTCTGCGCCCTCTACCAAGCTATCATCAATGATTGCGATATCTATGGTGTAGACGGTTTTCAAACCGCCCGCCCACTCCAATGTTCCTGACGTAGCCGTGTAATCACTGTTCTCAGTCGCTGTTCCGGCGACGACGCGATAGTCTACAGAAACTACTCGATCAGCTAATGGTTCACTATCGTCCCCTTTATTGCCTGCACCACGCCCGATATTGATTGATATGTTGCCTGCACTTTCATTGACTGAAGCAGACTCGCTGTCAAAGCTAATGAATCCGCTTCTAGGTGGAGGTCCGTCACTGTCACTATGGAAACAGGCAGACAAACCCATTACAGTCAATATGAGAGTGAAACTGAGTCTGATATGGTTTTTCATTATTGTTCCTTCGTTTCGTCGTTGATATGGCAAAAATAATCAACACATTGATAAGTTACTTGTATTGAACTTACGGTTCGGTATATCCAGAGAAAACTGAATACAAGCAGGCCATTTTCATTCGTTAGGATGACTCTAGACCGTCAAAAAATACCGTCCTACCTTGGCGGCGATTCCGGAAAAGTTTGGAACAGGTATTCAATCCAAATTATTGGACTTGCCGGAAAACGATTCCAGTTTAAATCTATTGAGACCCTTTCTAAATTAGAGTTCAACGAATACACGTCCGACTCCAAGATAGTGATGTGGAGTTAGTCTTAGAATTCGCAATAGTAGACCTTCGTCTACTATTCAAGGGAGTGCTTCATATGTAGAGTATGGTCGGGTTGTTTCACACGTTTTTGGCCGAACACCAAATTTGCCGGACTGGAAACGCGCTATGATTCTGATTCTCAGATAAAAATGGTCATGCCGCCCACCACGGGAAAAACGCACGCATCGAGGTTGTATTTATGCTCAGGATTTATCTGACTCTACTTTACTTCTCTTTTCTTTTTTTGACAGGATGTTCCGGTAAACAAGATGAGAACGCGCTCTATACAGTTTCCGGTTCAATCTCCGGTCTGACCCGACCTGTGACGCTGACACTCAGAAATGAGACACTGACGATCACATCTGATGGTAACTTTTCCTTTTCCGGCCCGATTGAGGATGGCTCAAGTGTTACCTTACACGCCGGCATAAGCATGTACCAGATATGCAACGATGTTTCCTTTTTAATTAATGGATCAAACATATCCGATCTTGCTGTGCAATGCCGCGGCGTGACCTACTTTAATGGTGACGATGGTGTCAACGGACCTGAGTTATGGCGAACGGACGGAACAACCGATGGCACATACATGGTTAAGAACCTTGATGGCATAAACCTGAATACAACACTTGAGTACTGGGCGTTTGATGACTCTACTCTGTATTTTACGGACCTGTCTACACTGTGGAAAACAGATGGAACGTCAGATGGAACACAAGTGGTAGCCGGTCAGGCAAGCGGATTGACGCTCCTGAAAGACTTCATTGTCTATAACGGCGACCTCTATTTCGTTGCGACCAATGCAACATCAGGCAGAGAAATATACAAGAGTGACGGCACCGCTCAAGGAACGGCCTTACTGAAAGAAACTGCTGCAGGAATCACGTCACTCAACCCGCACAGCCTGACCCAGCACAATGGACTGATTTATTTTATCGCTGATGCCAGCCCCGGACAAGGAGCAGCCATCTGGCGTAGCGATGGCACCGAAACGGGCACGGTACAGGCTGTACATTTGACAGACCGCACGGAGTTCGATCGGCTTCCCTTCCTCCTCACCAGTGCGGCTGGCAAGTTATATATGACTTTTGGTGTAGTTACCAATGATCTAGAACTGGCAATAACAGACGGCACGCAAGCAGGAACCGAGTTTATTGATCTCAATTCAAGTGGTGCCTCACTGCCCCTTGATTTTTATGAATTCAACGGCAAGGTTTACTTCTCGGCAGACGGAACCAGTAGCAACAATACCAATCAAGAACTCTGGGTGAGCGACGGCACAGCGGCCGGTACCAGACTTCTGAAGGAAATTAATCCGGCAGACTCCTCCAATGTTGCAGAGTTCCAGTCGTTCAACGGATTTCTCTATTTTCGTGCAGACAATGGAGTGAGTGGAACTGAACTCTGGCGATCAGACGGCACGCCAGATGGCACTGTGCTCTTTAAGGATATCTATCCGGATGCCGGTACCAGTTTTCCGCGTGCCTTCACGCTGGCGGGAGATCGCATGTACTTTAGTGCTACAGATGGAACGAATGGCAACGCATATGAACTCTGGATAACAGATGGAACAGCTGAAGGCACTCAGCTTGTCAAAAACACAGATCAGTCGCAAATTCATCAAGGGCCGGGTTCGCTGGTAGATTACCTGTATGAAAACACTTCTACCAGCCACCACTTTTTCTGGGCCGGAGGACGAACAATCGTCTACAGTGGCACCGATGGCAGTTATATGGGCGGCTACTCCGGGTATGAGGTCTGGCGTTCCGACGGCACAGCGTCAGGCACCGTAATGGTGAAAGACATCAATCCTACCGGCGACGATGTGTACGACCCTGACGGAAATTATTCGAGTCTCTAGCCCTGATGAATATCGATTTATCGTGATACAGGCCTTGAAACAGAAGCATACAGGCTAATGACCTTGCCCATGCAATGGAGGCAATATGAAAACTAGCAAAATATTATTTGGCCTTTTTTTCCTTGTTGCGATTGTTGCCTGCTCCGGCAGGTCAAGCGAGTCGGAGCCTATTGCCTACCATGTAACCGGCTCTATAACCGGGCTGACCCGAGCCACGACGCTGACTTTGGGCGGAGAGACATTACAGATGCAGAGCGATGGTCAATTCAGCTTTACCACTAACTTCGCGGATGGTGCGAGTTTTTCTGTCACGTCCAGCTACAATCCACATCAGGTATGTGATAGCGTAAATGGCACGGTCACCGGTTCGGATGCCACCATCGCAATTCAATGTCGTGGCGTTGCCTATTTTAATGGAAATGACACCACTGACGGCATTGACCTCTGACGCACTGACGGCACCGCGCAAGAAACATATCTTTTAAAAGACATAACTGTTTCGGGCGATTCGATGATAGACGATTTTCTTGAGACCGAAGATGCCTACTATTTTGTCATTACCGAAAGAAGTGGTATCTGGACAGTGCAAGCCACCTCCAAAGTCATTAACGCAATTTATCTAACTCCAATGGGTAGCAATTTTTACTTCCAGACACAGGATCCATCCAATAGTGATATTGAACTCTGGAAATCTGATGGAACGTAAAGCGGTACGTCTATGGTCATTGACATCAATCCGTCGGGTGACGGTGTCTAAGACAAGGAGGGCGTATACCCTGGTTGAGTGTAGCAGTCTGCGCCCTGAACTGGTTCATCTGCTTTTTTAGTTCAGTCTAAAACTCAGCCAGTACAATGGCCGCAGAATGAGTCTGGGCATGCAGAGCATTCTCTTTCGTGCAATGTAACCCTGTCATTTCACATCGAGTAACCGAATATTGTTAATGAGCAAGGGACGATCAATTCCAGCTTGCTCTATTTTTTCAACGCCGTGGAAGGAATTATTGGTTCGTACAAACAGAAGCAAGCGGTTGGGAACAAACTCTACGAGGGCGCGCTGTTTAAATAGGCCTCGTTCAAAGTGACGAGTTCCATCGCTTTCAAAACCCTTCTCCACCGGCACGTAAATACTCGTACCATGTCGTCGAAATTGATCGTCCGGTGGCAGATAGAATAGAAAGGTAATCAAGCGTCGCAACATATCAGTGTGGGGTCCAATTCCATAACCAAATTGATCATTCACAATCAAGGCATCTCCCGAGATTCGAGACACACCAGTCAGCTTACTTACCTCTTCGACCCTGTCTTTTATAAAGGGCCAAAACACATCCAGTACACCCTGCATGAACTCTTCGTGGTATAGCCAAGCTCCCAGTTCACGCCAAAACTCGCGTTTAGCAATATCAAGTCTTTTGAAATGTTCTTTTTCGAACAATGTAACCAGTCGGTTCGAGTACGCAGAGCCGGTACGCGCTGTTTCTGATATCGGAATCATTTGATCTTTGCTCGGAAATTTACGCAATAACTCCTTGTAGTAGTCGTCCGGAAATAGTTTGTCGACGACCAAGTGTGGGAACGGATCCGTTTCGATCTTTGTATTTTGGATTTTTTCTAGAACCAATTTTCCGACTTCCCCTAGCTTGTCCTGTGTATGCACCACGCTAGGAAAAAACGTCTGAACCTGTCTTCCATATCGACTCTTTCGGTGAAAAATCCATTCGCCTACTCCTTTAA
>JAOUPJ010000141.1 GCA_029879945.1 Gammaproteobacteria bacterium | reverse complement strand
AGGGCGTGTTCTGGCCTCGTTTTTCCAGCCACAACCACTGGTGCTCTCCCTGACCTAGCGGCTCAAAACCCAGCACTTCTTCTACAAGGAAATCCTCAACTGATTGGCGGATTAGACCTGTTCCGAGTGGCGAACAAGATCTAACTATTTGATTATATTGATTAATAAAAACCTTCCTTAATATTAATAGCCATATAGCGAGAACCAGTGCCTAGATTCTGAACAAAGTGTGAAGATCCTCACGCTTTTGCCGATATAGGCTACAACAGCAGTAAAAATGTATTAGTTTTAAAACATGAATAGTCCAGCTCTAAACATACCGCCGCAGAATACAGCCATCGAAAGGTTGCTGGAATACTGTAACATCAAGGAATTACCTGCCAAGCAGATAATCATCAGACCTGGCGACCCCGCTGATCTGATGTATTACATCATTGATGGGTCTGCGACCATTACCATGGCCGACGACGAGGGTAATGATATCATTCTGGGCTATCTCAACACCGGTGATTTCATCGGTGAGACGGGCCTTTTCATAAAACAGCAAAAACGTGAAGTGACAGTGCGCACACGTACCGCCTGTAAGCTGGCAGAAATCACCTACAGTAAACTGGAAGGTCTGTCACAAGAAAGCCTGCACGAAGAATATGCCGATATCCTTTTCGCACTGGGTACTCATATTTCCAGACGGTTGATGCAAGCCAATCGCAAGGTAGGTCATCTGGCCTTTATGGACGTGACCGGCCGCATCGCCAGTGCCCTGCTGGATTTGTGCAAACAACCCGACGCCATGACCCATCCAGACGGTATGCAGATCAAGATCTCGCGAACTGAATTGGGTCGCATCGTGGGCTGCAGCCGTGAAATGGTGGGGCGCGTGGTGAAAAATATGGAGCAACAAGGCCTGATCTCGGCCCATGGCAAGACCATTGTGGTTTTTGGCGCCCGCTAAATTAAGCCGATTTGCACGCCACCACTAATTAGCCATTGTTCACCGACCAGCCGCAGTAAGACGATCTCCCGCGTCTCTATCGGTTTTTCCATCCCTTCGACTTCATAGCTAATGCGTTGTATCACACGCGCCGTGTTGAGATTAAATTCTACGGGAGCCCGTTGGGCGGTGAATTTGATACTACCGGGATGCCTCTCAAAGGCCTCTTTCATATCGGTAATAATGAGATTCAGGGTAGTCTGACCGTCTGTGTACTCGGGCATAAACAGGCTGCGATACAGCTCCAGGTCCTTGGTGGCGATGGCCTTGGCGCGATTGGCCAGCACCTTGCGAATCTCCACGGTATCCTGCTTGGGGTCTCTGGGCTGCTCACAGGCGCTTAGGAGCAGCACGAGCACACATGCCAACAAGCCGACAAGAAGCTGTGCTAGACGATTTTTTTCCATAAAATACAAATCCTTAGAAATAAGCGGAACCTGTCACCGCAATGCCGATCTATGATAGTATATCCGGCCTTCTGAAGCCATGGGCATTGTTAACGCGAAGGAAACTATGAACAGATCTGTCTTAATCGGTTCCGGCATCGGTGCCATCCTGATCATGGGCGCAGCGAGTCAGTTTATTACCAACTCCGATTCCAAAGTGGTGGAGCCGACTATCGCCCCCATTGATCCGCAGCGCTTTCAGCAAAGCGAGGTCAAGGAACTGGCCGCCGAATTGAGCAAGCTGCAATCCCAGCTCAACGAGGAACGGATCAAACGCCAAAAGCTGGAGAAGAAAGTGGCCGTGTTGAGCGATCGCCTGGGCGAGACAAGTTCGATACCTATGGGTAGTGAGCGTGGCAGTTCAGAAACGAACGAAGCGGTAAGCGAAGCAGTTGTTATTCCCTCTGAAACGGAGACGGATCAAGTCCAACTGGCGTTGCTAAAGGTGGGGCTGACCGAGGAGCGCATTCGTGAACTGAAAAAACGCGAGGCCGACTCCGAGATGCAAGAGCTGTTTCTGCGCGATAAGGCTATACGTGAGGGCTGGATTGGAACAGATAAGTACGTTGAAGAAAGGCGCAAGCTGGCCTCGGATACAAATGTGTATCGTGAAGAACTGGGTGATGAGCGCTACGATCAATACCTGTTTGAAACAGGGCAGGGTAATCGGGTGTTGGTGCAACATGTGATTAGCGGCTCTCCGGCGGACAAGGCGGGCATTCAGGTAAGTGATGCCATTTATAGTTATGACGAGAAACGCGTTTTTTCCTGGAGCGAATTGACCAGCGCCACCACCTCGGGTGAAATTGGCAAATCGGTGCGAGTAATCGTAAAACGCGATCATCAATTACTGGATTTCTATATTCCCAGAGGGCCCTTGGGAATCCGGCTGGAATCGGCGTCGGTAGCGCCCTGAGAATCGATAGGGATTTACTTCAGCGGTTCTACAATATAGGCACCACCTTCCTCTATACGCAATTTTTCAAGCAAGGTGGGAAGTATCCCGACCAGGGATTCTTGCAGAGTCCAGGGCGGATTGATCACCACAACCCCACTTCCTCGCATACCTGTATATCGGGCCGATGCCACTGTTAACTCCACACGCAATAGTGACTCGAATCCGATTTTCGCAACGCGTTTTAGCATAGGGCTTATCCAGTCCCTTTGCAGCACCGGATACCAAAGAAGGTAAACACCGTTAGAAAAACGCCGATGGGCCTGCTCCAGGGCATCGCTCACGCGTCGATAGTCTTCCTTGACCTCATAGGGCGGGTCGATCAACACAAGCCCTCGTCGTTCTTTGGGAGGGAGTTCTGAGGATAAGGCATGGAAACCATCTGCCTCACTGATGTGCACCCCCTTCTCTCTGCCAAAACATTGCTCCAGTCGTTCTGTTTCGGCAGGATGCAATTCATAAAGGTGTAATCGATCTTCAGCGCGCAACAATCGTTTTGCAAGTAAGGGTGAACCGGGATACCAGCGCAGCGACCCATCCGGGTTCATATCGCGAATGATTTGGAGATACCGATCCAGTCCAGCGGGAGGATCGCTCAAGCCCCAAAGACGAGCCACCCCACTCTCCGCCTCAGCGTTTTTTTTGGCCCACGCGGAATTCAGGTCGTAGCGCCCAGCGCCTGCGTGCGTATCTAGGTAGAGTAGGGGTTTGGGTTTTTGACAGAGATAGTCAATGACCAAAGTAAGCACAACATGCTTGAGCACATCGGCATGATTGCCGGCGTGGAATCCGTGGCGGTAGCTTAGCATAGAGTGTCACCTGTTATGAGTTGGAATGTTAATCCAGCTCTGTGTATTTTTTCGCGTTGCCACGCACCTTATCTACCGGATAGCGATCCTGGTTGATACGAATCTTTTCTTCCAAGGCCGCCAAGAGATCAATGTCCAACTCATCGGCCAGCCTTAGCAAGTAACTCAACACATCAGCCATCTCCAGGGCTACCTCTTTGCGCTTGGCCTCAGAGAGCTCTCGGCTTTGTGCTTCACTGAGCCATTGAAAATGCTCAAGGAGTTCACCTGCCTCACCGGACAGAGCCATAGCCAGGTTCTTGGGCGAATGAAACTTTTCCCACTCCCGCTCAGCGGTGAATTGGCGCAGTTTTGATTGCAGTTGCTTGAGATCCTGGGTCATGGCTAGCCATTGTATCAGCTAGGGTTGGACCAGTAGAGGGAAATCAGAGAGGTGGCCCGAGGGTCGGACCAAGCTAAATGACACTATCCTATTGATAGTAATATAATTAATATCACCGCAGTACTAAAAAACCACCTTAGACCTGCTTTTTTAAACCAAAATGGGGTGATAAAGCCCTGTCTACTCCCGAATCTCGAATCCTGAGTGAGTCTCACGGAGTCTCTTACCCTTTCCCCTCTTACCCAGTCTTTCCGATAGCGAACGTGTGAATTTTTCACCCCCAATTCCGATGGACTTGCTCCACGCCGAAACCCGGCATAGACACGATCTCTGAGACAGGGCCTTTTCGAGCCACTCCTGATGGCTCTGTTGATAAGCATGAAATGAAGCTAAGCCTGAGAGTTCAATCAGAGCTTCCTCATCTATCACTCGTTACCGCGACGGCGGTTCCATAATTTCGTTGTAGCCACACGGCATCCACTGTTTCGGATGTTCTACCGCCCCTGCACGAACCATATTCAAATCTATGTACGTCTGACATCGGAATAGGTGATTTTCGGTATCAATGGCCGTTGCGTGATACCTGTCTTCCCAAAACGCGCCCCTGCGATTTTTGCGCTGATTGAACTCCTTAGCAGTTCTCCCCGCTATCAGTTGCATACTTCTTGAAACAACATCTTCACCAGTCGCCCTGACCAGCAAATGTATTTGATTCGAAGTGACAACGTAGTCGAGAACACAAAGCCCGTAACGCTTTTTTGCTTCGTACAGCCAGTCACGCCGACGCTGTCTATCTTTCGAAAATTTTAGTAAACACTCTTTTTGGTGACACCGGTGGGTAATGTGCCACACATACCCAGGCAAGAAATGCCGATTTGCTCTAGCCATAACGCACGATCCTTATTGTTGTTATTATTTTTTGCGTGAAATAGGCTGTTTAAGGCCTTAAAACGCACATTATCTACTAATTTGCTTCACTTTTTCAAGAAGTTAGTTTGAGATAACTTGGTCCGACCCACTGCTATTCTTCCGACAAACTAATCCTGTTCTTCTTGGATAAACGAGTAAGCGTTTCCTTTCTGTATTGATATCAAAGTACTCAGTATTCTTTCTTCTTCGTAGCTATACAAATATATTTTGAATTTGGTTTGTTGTACTGGGTGTCCTAACGGTCGTAGGAAAAAATTTAGCGCATTTAAGAATCCTGTCGGATCCTCATCTTGAGCAGTTACAACTGCTAATATATTTCCAGATTGGAGCCATTTTATTCCCTGAACCACTTCACTTTTAAATCCGATAACTTTTTCGCGTTTTATTGATATATCATATATGTAAATCTTATTTGGAGACCCACCCTCTCCATGCTCAATTGAGACTGCGACTAATTCACTTTTTTTCCACGCAACTTCTCTCCCGGCTAATATGCAAGCTTTTTCAAAATTTAATGTTTTGGTGTTCAATAACGAATATGTATCATACGCACTTTTTACAATGGCGTAGTTGTTATCTGGTGAAAAAACGATATTTCTCTTTTCCTTCCTCTGATATGGTGGAGACGCGTTGCCGTATACATTCTCACTCGACTGAATATCCAATTTTCTACCGTTTATTTCTTCACATCTACGCAAAGACGATACGAGTTTCGAAGTAATTTTATCTTTGAGAATAGAATTTTCGATATCCTTGAACTTATCCCAATAGTTAGAAACTCTGACTTGACTAGTTAAATCCACGTCTTTTAAAGTAAATTCATTTTCATTTTTAGAATAAATTTCGTAGATTTCATCTCCAAATGAAGACCGAATTCCTACTCTCACTGCTTCACTGATCAAGCGTTCGGATGCATAGATTGGTCCCACTAAGAACGAAAAAAATAATAACAATATGTATTTCATTTAGTTACTACACATACCACCATCATAGAAAAATTCTGTTTCCAATAATCCCTTTGTTCCTAGAGCAGCTTGATCTTTTACTCCAGCCCCAGGAAACGCATCTCTTAGGAGGTGCCACAAAGCATCCAGTGGATTAGATATCGGATCCCATTCTTGTCCCAAATGCCAGGGAGCAGCAGCATCTTGAATTGCATGTATTTTCACTTCTAGTGGTGTCTGTGGGTCAACAATAAGATTGGCGAAAGCCGATAAAGCATCTCCAATATTTTGGTTATCCCCTATCATACCACCATGTATATTAGTATGCTCGGGACGCGATGTTTGCGTACCCTCATCTACGCGAACCACTGCATCCGCTAGACTTCTTGCATAGGTTTCACCGTAACCAAATGCAATAACCGAATCATACGTTATTTGCCAATGATCCCAGGTGGCTAGTAACCCACTCGGATCAGTATACATCACCGGATTATTATGCACATAAATAAACCGATTCTGGGTGACCGGTTCTTCCAGTCTACCCAAGAATGGATCGGCACTGATAAAGCGACCCATAGCTGGATCGTAATAGCGTGCCCTCAAGTAAAGTAACTTACTCTCTGCATCCCATTGTTGCCCAGTATAACCATAACTCTGTTGCGACGAGCCGGTGTTCTTAACCACCGTCGGTAGACCAAAAGCATCATACCTGTACTCATGCTGGGTGGCGCCGTTCATGTCCACCGCGTGGGTGATGTTGCCTATTCGCCCTTCATGGAGCAGATAGAGATCCGCGTTTCGGTCTAAGGGGTTCGGTTCTTCTTTGAGTTGGTTTAGGCCCCCATACACATAGCTGCTCTTGATACTTAAATCACTATTCAACTCCATCAACACCTGGGAATAGCCAAAGAGATTGGCCGTCACATATAAAGTCGTCTGACCATTGACTGTCTTACTCTTGCGCTGACCCAGGGCATCGTACATATAGTCGATGGTGTCGGCTGGGGTCACTACACGGGTCAGAAGCCCTCGATCATCGAAAGTATAGGTAGTGGTCCCTTCACTGGCGTGAACGCGCTGAGACATGCGTCCGGCGTTGTCATAGCTGTAACGCTCCAGTTCGACTCCGTTTAATAATACTCGGTCCAGTCGATTACTATTGGGCACATACTCATACACATAGTCCCCATAGGCCTTGGGGCTGCCACCTTTGGCATTGGGATTGCGAACATTGGTAATTCGTTCCTGTGTGCGATTCCCGAAGGGATCGTATTCATATTCAGTCTTACGGCCACTCTCTTCGACTACAGTTTTGAGACGCTCGTAGGCGTCATAGTCGTAAAACGTGACAGACTTTCCACTGGACGTGTAGCGGGTGACTGTTTCGTACAGATTAGTGCCTAAATGATAGGTGTAGGCGTCCTGATAGATTAATGCACCACTGGCCTTGCTGTGACCCACCGATAGGGTTTTCCCGGTAGTCGGGTCATAGGTGATTTCGGTGGTGATCCCATTGGGATAGCGTAGCGTACTCAAGCGACCTCGGTTGTCGTAACCGTAGTCTGTTTTCTCGACTGCCTCATCGCAGATACTCGCCGTGGTTCCGGCCACCACTCGCCCAACGCGGGTGATGCGACTATCTCCGTCGTATTCGTAACACACCTCTCCCCCATCGGGGTAGGTGATCCAGGTAATGCGATCACGATGGTCATACCGAAAGGCCAACAAGGGAAAGGTTTGACCAAAATCCTTGATCGTCTCAAGTCGATCTAAATCATCATAGCCATAGATCTGCTCGCCACCAGGGTAGGTGATACGCTCAAGCTGATTAGTAGCATCATAGAAATAATCGAAAGTAGGAACGCCAGGGCTATCTAAATACTCGATCTTCGTGAGCTGATTGATCGCATCGTAGTGATACTTCGCACGCTTGTTGTTGGGGTCTGTGATCGTGGTGGTACCGTTGGGAATGTCGTAGTCATACGTCGTCGTTGAGATCGTGGCATGGGCGGTGCCTACCAGTAGAGCAAAAAACGAAACAATCGATAACTGGCAGGCACTAGTTTTCCGAACTATAGTTGATAGCCGTTGAAAATTTAAATTATTAACTAAACTCAAAAACATTGTAATATTCTTCACTCACCCGAACCAGTATATTCAAAAAAGCCTATCTCGACTACAATTTTATTAGGACTAAGGTAGATACCGGAATCCGCCCTTAAATTCTAACACCTCAACATCTATTCGGATGTAGTCTGTACCATCATCTCCGTCTATTGCAGGCTCCAGGTCTCGAACTGTATATCCCGATCCATCAAAGACAATCGAAAATGTCTCAAAAGCTCCAGTAAATCGTACTGTATCAGTTCCATTCCCACCACCTACTACGTCATTTCCTGGTCCAGGGATAATTAAATCGTTACCAGTGGATCCTATAATTCCGTCGTGGCCCGCACCTGTACTGATTTCAATGCCATTAGTTATTATTGCTTTGTCTAAATTGAGGTTATCGTTAAATTCAGTTCCCTCAAAGCGGTGAATGTTTACAAACTCCACTCCCTCTAACAAATAACTAGAAAGATTTATCCCATCGGTGCTACTACAAGAGTCCCAAATAAATGTATTTGTCCCCAACCCCCCGTCAACTTTTTCAATCGTATACAACCCACATGTCTTTATTACGTCATCACCTGGGGTACCAAGTACAACATCATAGCCCTCGTCGCCGTGATACCAAGCATCATATTCAGAGGGATTGCCATTAACGAGAATTGTGTCATCTCCTGGACCGCCGTAAATGGAGTCCACACCTGGCCCACCATCTATTACGTCGTTTCCACTGCTTCCAATAATTTCATCGTCACCTGCACCCATTTCTATTCGATTAATATGACGCAATTCAACATTCGTGAAATCAAGCCTATCTGTGTACCCACCTTCTGGCGATACCCAATCCGATCCCCTTATGATATTAAACCCGCCTAATCCATCGATTAGTTCTACTCCTTCGAGATACATCATGCCAATGACGTCATCGTCATTGGATCCCATGATACGATCAATTCCAGCGCCCCCAACATATCCATTAATTCCGTCATTGATCCCATTTATTTTAAATTCGTCGTCACCCAAACCACCAACTAACCAATCGTCCCCTGGGCCACCAATAATGACATCGTTATATGAGGAAGCAACGACGTGGTCAGCACCACTATAGCCCCATATAGCTAGTGGCCCAGTAGCACTCTGGAAATTCCAGAAATCATCATAATCAGGTGTTCCTGTTACGATAGTCGGTGTGGCAGAAGTAATCGTGGCCAACGCTTCCGAGGTAAATCCAAATCTGTCAATCAACTTGTAAGTAAAGGTATCGATACCCCCAGATATAGGTGCTGTATAAATCAAGGTATTATCTAAGCTAACAGTAACTGTACCTAGTGTAGACCCGCTATATGAATCAATTGCCAGTCCGTCTCCAACATCATTGGCCAACACGTCTATCACCATAGTTCCTCCACCAGTCATGGACAAACTATCGTTGTTCGCTACTGGTAGAGAAGATGTGACGCTTACCTGTACATGATCAGAGACAGAGAAGCCTAAGTTATCTACTGCAGTCAGCTTAAACTCAAGCACGATAGGAGAAAGAATA
>JAOUPJ010000454.1 GCA_029879945.1 Gammaproteobacteria bacterium | reverse complement strand
GTAATCGATAGTTGATGGGGATAGGGAAGGGTCCAGCTTGCTCCACCTCTGAACGAACCATTGCTTCCTTCTCATCACTCCCTTTTCGAAAAGGTAGAAACTCGATTTTCTGCCCCGAGAACTCCAGCAGGGAGGAGGCATAGGTACGAACCAGCAAGGTGCGAAACTGAGCTATGAATCTTTCTTTTTGTTTTTCAGATGCAGTGCGCCAATGTCTACCCAGTGTCCAACGAGACATACGCTCAAAGTCAAAATGGGGTAATACGTGCTTATCGATAAGACCATAAATATGATTGGGGTCCTTTTTGATCTTGTCTCTTTCTCTATCCAGAATTTTCAGGACTTCTTTTGTCGTATCCATGACCATTTGTTGGGGACCTTGCTCAGCGGCCTGCGCAGACAGGCCTAGCCCACCCAGCAGGAGTGCTAGCACTGTTCCCGTCCAAAAATTATTCATTTATATGCTCCTACGACCAATTCGAGTTGAGTGACATGCATATTATAGGTATACACCGTTTTTAAATATTCCGTATTGGCTAAAACATAACCTTGAAAAGCGGAGACTAGCTTGTCTGACTTTTCCAGGCCTGCCTCAAAATCAGTCAGCGTGGAAATCATCCACCGGCGCGCCGATCGCACACCCTTTTGCAAATTGTCTACCATTTTTCGGTAGGCATGGACCTGATGATAGGCCTCGGCCACTTCAAACGGGATGCCTGCACGGGCAAAGCTGGCCTTGGCCACCAAGGCATTGAGCTCCGCCTTGGCCTGCGCGGTCTTGGCGCTGCTTTTTCCACCTTCCCAACTCCATTGTAGTCCAATAACCGGAGTAGCACCGTAATCGTTAAACACGTCGGTGATCACCGGGTTATCGATGCGATCACGCCCCGGCGAATATGAACTAAAACCCACCACGCCTGTGTAGATGTTTGGCCGGGCCATGGCCTTTTCCGCATTGACCAGGGCGCGCCTGGCTTCCAGTCCCGATGCCACTTGTTCCATTTCCGGTCTTTGCTTTAGTGCGTGCTCCTTGAGTGTCTCCAAATCATCCTCAGGAAGGGGCAAGGGGCTAATCCGACTCTCCTCGGGAAAAACATCTTCCTTAGAAGCGGTGAGAACTTTCAACCCAGCAGCAGCGACCTTCTTCAAGCCCTCGGCAGCCGCCACCAAGCCAGTCAACACATCGATTGCAGTCTGTACTGCGTAGAGATCAGACTGTTTCGCACTCCCGCTTCCATCTTCCAGCCATTTTTCCACGCGCATACGTGCGCCATCGATTCGCTTGCGGGTGTCTTCTAAAAATAACTCAGTGTTATTCGCCGCGATATAACCAAAATAGGCCTGACGAATCTGCTTGATGGTTTCAGAGCGGGCCAGCCTGACCTCGTTCTCCTGCACCACAATATTGGCCTTGGCGGCCGTTTCGTAATTGGAGATCTTGCCAAAGGTGGCCAAAGGTTTGACCAGCGCTGCTTCGACATAGGCCCAGGGCGAAACGCCATCCAACAACTTGAATCGGTCATCCCTGAAATTACACTTTGCCCCACCGCAGGTATCGTCCTCGAAAACCCCATCGCCCTTCAGTGCCGGCGAGAGGCCGAGAAAACTATTGAGTTGTAGCGCGAAATCATCTGCCGCATGAACCTCCTGGAGCTGGCCCCGGGCATAGTCCACATAAAACTCACGCTCAGTAACTCGGGGGTCTACAGCCAGCGCTCTTGCAGTCGCCTCTTCCAATGAAATCTGCTCTGCCCATACCAAGCTGGGAAGAATTATGAAGAAGAAAAAAGTTGTGGTAATTATCGATTTTTTTTTACTCATTCCCCGCTGCCTTACTAAACAGCACCTGACCTATTACCTGTTCCAGTATCAGGGATGATTGAGTGAGACGAATCTCGTCTCCATTCTTTAAAACATTTTCATCTCCACCCGGCTCAAGCGACACATACTGCTCGCCCAATAGACCTGCAGTGAAAACAGCCGCTGAAGTATCAATGGGAAAATTGTTATACTGCGAATCAATTTTTAGTGTCACCAGCGATTCAAAGGTACGATGATCCAAAGCAACACCGCTTACTTGTCCTACGCGCACTCCGGCTACCATGATAGGCGCTCTGGCTTTGAGGCCCCCACTATTCTGGAAACGGGCAACGATCTCGTAGCCGTCATCGCCTGAGAAATCTTTCAAGTTACTGGCCTGCATTGCCAACATCAACATTGCTGCAATGCCTAGCGATACAAATATGCCAACCAATAACTCCATGCTTCGCGATTGCTTCATCTCAAAAGCCCCCGAACATTAACGCGGTTAAAAT
>JAOUPJ010000453.1 GCA_029879945.1 Gammaproteobacteria bacterium | reverse complement strand
TTTCAGGAGCTGGAAAACACCCTGATTTTCAGGTGACATTGTGACTCCAAAATGTCTCCACAGATGTCAAATTTGATGATTGGTGGAAGCACCAAACCTCAAATATTTGCTTAAAAAACAAAGATTTTTTGAGAATTTTTCATTTTTTTCGGATTAAGTAGACGAATGAAAAGAAATGTATCGATCATGTAACTCTTTTGGGGATAAAAAAGAGCTGGTAACTCTTTAAAGCTGCCAGCTCTTTAGCTATATTGGGTGTCATTTTTTTTTTGAGTTATTCCTTTGCTTTCTCCTACTTCCTGTAGACAATCTACTCAACTTGTGGAACTTCCTCGAACAAATGCTCGGCTAGTACTATCAGATCCTGAACATCAACGATGCCGTCGCCCCAAGGCATCGGGCCGATATCACACAATGGATATCCAAAGCAATATCGAGATTATGGAGATTACGATAAAGGGTGATGACGAATGAAACTAACCGAGTTCATCAGGCAAAATGATATCAAGTGCGTGGACGGCGATGCCTTTGATCATAGCCCAGAGTTTATCAAGATGAAAGAATTTGAGAGAACATGCCATAGGATATATGGTGTCCTGTTCCTCGATCCTGAGACGCTTGCAGTCAGAGAATTCGATGTTACGTTAACTGGATACGTCCAAGAGAAATGGGACAAATTCGAAAAGAAGACAAAGCAGCGGTTCTTTGTGAACAGATCATTCAGGTATACAAATTCGCTGCCAGATCTTGAGACCATAGATGATTCGGTTGTTGCAGGAAAAAACATTGATGAAGCAATTGAAATACTTGAAGCCCAGAGGGAACGTTTTGAGTTTTTCAAGCGGTACGACTTAATAGACACGGGGCGCTATTGGCTGAATAGGTACTTGCAGAGGTGTTTGGTTGACGATGGGAAGATGGTGGTGATAGAATGAGTAGGATGCAAAAAAAGCCCCGGAATGAACCAGGGCCACACAAGGAAAAAATCGTTATCTCCCTATTAAGGAGTCTTGTATTGTTTTTCGGCTATTTCAGCCAATGTCTTGAAGAAGATGAGTGGCATACGAAGTTGTCAAAAAGTCTTGTAAGAAAACACACGGCCATGTGTAAATACGAGAAAAATGACGATTCACTGGGCTCACACCCACCCTCGATTTTAGCCAGAAAACACCGATTTTTTGACAACGTATTCAATGAACTGTGTGAATTGGTGTTTGGTTGTGAGCAAGTCACGTTGACTGAAGGGATTTTAGTATTTGACTTTAAGCTTTTCATAGGTGGATGTGTTCAAAAAGGTGAAGGGCTGATAACTCTATCAAGCTGTCAGCCCTTAGCCCGATTTATGACCCGTTGTAGTGACTATTGATTAGGTCTTTAAAACAATAGAGGCCTGTATCTTAGATCGATACGGACCCCTTGAAGTCAACTCTGGTTGTTAGTGACATTTCAGGTTTTAGGGCTACGGTTTCGCCCGATATAGTCGGATGTCGTCAATATACATCGTCCCTGTACCGCCAACCACTGCCATGTCGGACTTGCTGCCCAGGCCGATCCCGAGCTTATCGACGTTGGTCAGGTTGATCCCCTGATCGGTAAAAGCATGAAGTGGAACACGCCACTGTCTCCATCCGCGTGCCTGTGCTGCTTCCAAATCATCATTGGCTATGATGGCAGGCGCGCCAGCGGAGTTGGAAACCGCCACATACATCGGTTCAGCCGCATTGGCCGGACTGCCCCGGAACCAAAGCGACAATTCCCCAACGCCTGCCGTCGTCCAGTCACGCAGCGACGTTAACGTCAGCGACGCTTCCGAGTTCGTCACGCCGGCCTCATTGGCATACGACAGCGGCATAGATTGAGCGCCGCCATGGACAATCACCTGCCCGCAATACGGAGGTATTAAATTGCCGACCTGCGCGCCATTATCCGGAACGCCGAAGCCGTCGATCCAGTGTTGCCAGATCGCTTCACCGGCGGCGTCATCATCGGTATAGCTCTCGAAATCATCGACCATAAGATAATCACCAACCGTGAAGCTCCAGACGGGGCCTTTAGCCGGATTTCCATTATAAACCTCGTCCACACGCCAATAGTACATTGTGCCCAGTTCAAGCAATCCGGGATCATAGCTTTCATCACCCAGCGCCTTGGATCCTTTGTACTCGGGCGAGCCGGTATCGGCGCTACGCACGGTGTCCTTGTCCAGTCCGAGGTACACCTGATGTGATGCGGCGTTATCTGCCGCCGTCCAGCTTAAGAGGGTTGCCATCGGTACATCGGTGGCCCCGTTGGCCGGCTGTGGATTCCCCACTGCACCCGGCGT
>JAOUPJ010000140.1 GCA_029879945.1 Gammaproteobacteria bacterium | reverse complement strand
GATCGTTTTGGAAATCGGGTCCATCAGTATCACTTGGTCTTGTGCATTGACACCGAGAAAAACGGGTCTGGAAAATTCGTCTTTACCACTGGAATCGGACACGGGAATAGTTGTCACTTCGTGTTTATCACCAATGGGCCGGATAATACACAGTTCACCCGTGTCGCCGTGATTGGTATGACAGACTAGAGACCAGTTTGAGTTAGACATAATTCACCTTTTTATAACGCCTCAATGCGCGTTAGTTGTTCCTTCAAATTATTCAGATCCGATTCCATTTCGGCCAGTTTGCCTTTTTCTTTGGCAACGACTGCTTCAGGTGCGCGGCTAAGAAAACTTTCATTGCCCAGCTTATTACGCACGCCAATGACGACCTTCTCCAATTTTGCGATCTCTTTATTAAGCCTCGCTTGTTCCGCCGATTTATCGATGAGGCCCGCCATGGGAATCAATACCTTCATATTGCCGACTAGCGCTGTGGCCGATTCGGGTGCATCATCGCCGGTTTTTGTAATCGACTCCAGCCTGGCCAGCTTACTCAATAGCGTGCTGTTGGTGTTGAGATAGGCTTCATCCGTGTCGTTCATGTCTTGCAGCAAAACGGGTAAAGGTTTTCCTGGAGCGATATCCATGCCGCTACGTATCTTGCGCACGCCGAGTATGAATTGTTGTACCCATTCCATCTCGGATACTGCTTTGGCGTCTATTCGGGTTTCCTCTGCTTGAGGATAGCTTTCTCGCATGATGGTTGTTGTGGTTTTGCCCGCCAGCGGCGCGACTTTTTGCCAGATCTCTTCAGTGATGTAGGGCATCAATGGATGGGCCAGTCGTAGCATGGCCTCTAAAACGCGAACCAGTGTGCGGCGTGTGCCACGTAGCTGTTCTTCACTGGATTCCGGATTATTGAGTATGGGTTTGACCAGTTCCAGGTACCAGTCACAGTATTCATTCCAGGTGAACTCATAAATGGACTGGGCCATATGATCAAAGCGATATTGAACGATGGCCTCGTTGCATTGCTTTTCCGCCATTTGCAGTTTGGAGATGATCCAGCGATCGGCCACCGACAACTCGTATTTGTCGTTTTCGTTTTGTCCGCAGTCTTTGCCTTCGGTGTTCATCAACACATAACGGGCGGCGTTCCAGATCTTGTTACAGAAATTGCGATAACCTTCCACACGGCCCATGTCGAAATTGATATCGCGCCCTGTCGACGCCAGCGAAGCAAAGGTGAAACGCACGGCGTCGGTGCCGAAGGCGGGAATGCCATCAGGGAATTCCTTGCGCGTCTGCTTTTCGATCTTTATGGCTAGGTGTGGCTGCATCATGCCGCTGGTGCGTTTGGCTACCAGGGCTTCCAGTTCGATACCGTCGATCAGATCAATAGGGTCTAACACGTTGCCCTTGGACTTGGACATCTTCTGCCCCTGGGCATCACGTACCAGTCCATGGATGTAGACATCAGTAAACGGCACGTCGTCCATGAACTTCATACCCATCATGATCATGCGCGCCACCCAGAAAAAGATGATGTCGAAGCCGGTGACCAGCACTTGTGTTGGATAGAAGGTTTTGACGCGCTCCATGTCATCCGGCCAGCCCAGGGTAGAAAAGGGCCAAAGGGCGGATGAGAACCAGGTGTCCAGCACGTCTTCGTCTTGCTTGAGAACAATGCTATCAGCGAGCTTATGTCTCTCACGAACTTCTTGTTCTGAGCGGCCGACGAATACATTGCCATCTTCGTCATACCAGGCAGGGATACGATGGCCCCACCAGATCTGACGCGAGATACACCAGTCTTCGATATTGCGCATCCAATCGTAATAGGTGTTTTTCCAGTTGTCTGGAATGAAGCGTATGGAGCCGTCTTCCACAGCCTTGATTGCGGGTTCGGCCAGTGGACCGACTTTCACATACCATTGGTCGGTAAGGAAGGGCTCGATAACCGCACCTGATCTATCACCACGTGGCACCACCAGTTTATGGTCGTCGGTCTTTTCCAATAAATCATTTTCGGCCAGCTCTTCAATCAGTAGCTTGCGCGCTTCGTAGCGGTCCAACCCGCGAAATTCTTCGGGGATGAGTTCGCCATTTTCGTCATTTTTATCGACGATGGACGCATTGATGGTGAACACGTTGATGAGTCCGCCGTGTGGAAGCGAGGCAATGGCAGTTTCGTCGCGATGACGCTGCCAGACTTGATAGTCGTTAAAGTCATGGGCGGGTGTGATCTTGACCACGCCCGTGCCGAATTCGGGATCAACGTAATCATCGGCGATGATGGGAACCAGTCGATTGGTAAAAGGCAGTTTGACCTTCTGCCCGATCAAATGACTGTAGCGCTCGTCTCCCGGATGGACTGCCACAGCCGCGTCTCCCAACATGGTCTCTGGCCGGGTTGTGGCAACCACCAGGAATCCTTCGCCATCGGCAAGCGGATAGCGCATATGCCAGAGGTATCCGTTTTCTTCTTCGTTAAGCACTTCCAGGTCGGAAACGGCGGTGTGCAGCACCGGGTCCCAGTTGACCAGGCGCTTGCCTCGATAGATCAGACCTTCTTCGTGTAGACGAACAAAGACCTCTTTCACTGCGTTGGACAGGCCTTCGTCCATGGTGAAACGTTCGTGTTCCCAGTCCAGCGAGCTGCCGATACGACGGAGTTGGCGTGTGATATTTCCGCCGGATTCGCCTTTCCATTTCCACACACGTTCGATGAAGTCCTCGCGGCCCAGGTCATGGCGGGTTTTGCCTTCTGCCGTTAACTGGCGTTCCACCACCATTTGAGTGGCGATTCCGGCGTGATCGGTGCCGGGTTGCCACAGGGTGTTGCGCCCGCGCATGCGATAGTAGCGCGTCAGAGTATCCATAATGGTGTTGTTAAATCCATGGCCCATGTGCAGGCTGCCGGTGACATTGGGGGGCGGGATCATGATGCAGTAGGGGTCGCCCTCACCGCTGGGTGCAAAGTGATTATTCTGCTCCCAGTTCTCATACCAGCGCTGTTCGATCTGCTGGGGATTGTAGGTCTTTTCCATTGGTACTCTTTTTAGGTATTCGGACAAAGAAAACCCGAGATTATAGCGTATTAGCCGCTCAGGTGGCAGACGCCAGTTCAGGAGGCATTTCTGCCAGTTCCAGCGCAAGTTCCTGGCAGCTTAGTAGTAATTCTTTTACAGAATCGGCGTCATCCAGGGCGCGGCCAACGGCGACACCGCCGATTAACAGGGCGGTAAGGGCCAGGGCCCTGGAGCGTTGGCTTTGCGATTCGCTTTCACTGAGTCGCCTTTCCAGCAGGGTGACCAGTTGATTAAAAACGCTGGTGTAAGTGGATTTGACTTGCTCGTCGCGCGTGGCCACATCGGTGGCCAGAAAGGCAAGAGGGCAGGCGTCGGTCTCCTGCTTGACGTGTGCCCTGCTCAGGTAGCCGCGAATGAGTGTAATAAGGGACGAGTCTCCTGGTGATTTCAGCAGCTGTGTAGCCTGACTGATTTTGGCGGCGGACCGCATGGATTCGGCGTAAAGCTCACTTTTGGACTTGAAATGGGCATAAAAGGCCCCTCGGGTCAGCCCGGCATCGGCCATAAGCTCATCAATGGACACGTGCTCAAAACCCTTTTGAGTGAATAACTTATAGGCGCTATCCAGGATTTTGTGTTTGCTCTGTTGTTTGTGTTCGGGGGTATAGGGCATGGTGCTGCCTTTTTGTTTAAATATGATAGCCATCATAATTTTTGTCGGACAAAAAATCAAAAACAAACTTCGCTCGTCTAAGCACTAGTGTTTTATCGGTTTTCGTTTTTGCTGAACACCGATGTGAAAGCGATTAAACGAACTGTTTTTGAAGCGCAAAGATTCTGTTGTATTTAACCGACATATTCCCTTAGTTGGAGTAAAGTTTGCTACACATAATTGATTTTGTTTGCTAATGTTATGTTGTATTGGGGTAGTGTTGTTCGGCACACTTGGGGTACAACGCTATTGTTTAATGTTCAAGGAGGACAAGATGAAGAACAAGTTGTTAGGTTGCGGATTGGCGATGGCGATGGCTTCCGGGACTGCCATGGCGGCTCCGCCACCGGTGGATTACTGGGGTGCGGGTTTGGGATTTCTGCAAGTTACAAATTTAGATAATGGAATGAGCTTGGTCGCTAATGCAGGAAAGGCAATGCCGGACATCCATAAAAATTTCTCGGTTGAAGGAGAGTTTACCTATTCATTATCTCCGGCCTCCAAAGGCGACTCTATATTAAAAATTGAATCCTCATTAATGAGCCTTGGTGGATACGGAGTGTATACTCATGAGATAAATAGAGAACTATCTGTTAGAGGTCGTGCGGGTTTAAATTACAATTCAGCTGAGAATAAAACTACCGGGTCAGCATGTGGTCTAGCTTTCGTAATTTGCCCATCTGGCAGCGAATCTAAAATTGAGTTGGGCTTTGGTGTTGGTGCATCCTACCAGGTTAACAAAGGGATGGCTGCAACCTTCAACTACACTAAGATGAACTCAGATTCAACTATGATCGCGTTCGGCGTCAAAATGGACATGTAATCCAGTCCTCTTGGACACAAAAAAGCCTGCTCCAGAGCGGGCTTTTTTTATACCTTCCTCGCCAGGGTCAGTCCATCCCCGATGGGGATCATGCTGATTTCCACGCGCATGTCTTGATGCAGGTCTGAATTGAATTTGCGTATCGCTTTAGTACTTTCTTCCTGGTTGGCGTCGTCGATGACGCTCCCCCCCCAGAAGATGTTATCAATGGAAATCACGCCGCCAGGTCTGATCAGTTTCAACAGAAGTTCAAAATAGTTTTGCTGATTTTCTTTGTCGGCATCGATAAAGGCAAAATCGAATGTTTCACTCTTCCCTTCGTCTATCAGGCCTTGTAGTGTTTCTGTAGCGGGTGCCAGTTTCAAGTGGATTTTGTCGCTGACCTTTGCGCTTTTCCAATACCGCTTGCCGATATTGGTCCATTCCTCACTCACATCGCAGGCAATGAGTTGGCCATCATCGGGGAGAGCTTCGGCCATGAGTAGCGCGCTGTAACCCGTGAAGGTCCCTATCTCGATAATATTTTTGGCCCCCAGCATTTTTACCAGCAGGGCCATAAACTGCCCCTGGTCGGCCGATATTTGCATTACGCCCATCTCCAACTGATTGGTTTCTTCTCGTAGGGCGTGGTGTAAGGGGCTGTCTCTCAGCGTCACTGAAAGCATATAGTCGTAGAGCTTATCATCAAGATTGATGGTGGATTTTCCCATGATACTTCCTAAACTACCGCTCCCTGATTAGAGGGAGCGGTATTGCTGCGTACTATTCTTTTACTGCTTCAGCTTCCAGGTGAATTTTCATTTCATCACCGATGGCGGGTAGCCCATATTTCACGCCCCAGTCGGAACGTTTGATTGTTGCTTCAGCATCAAATCCACACATGGGTTTTTTGTTAAAGGGGTGGTTGCCGCAAGTGATGCTGGTCACATTGAGTGTGACTGGCTTTGAAACGCCCATGATAGTCAAATTGCCTTCAACGGTTGCTTTGCTATCCCCTTTGAATTTAACAGAGGTGGACTTGTAAGTGATTTCAGGGAACTCCGCCGTGTTTAAAAAGTCTGGCGAACGTAGATGCTCGTCTCGTTTCTTAAAGGCGGTATCGATGGAGCTGGCGTCAATTACAATATCCACTGAGCCCGATTTGCCCAACTCCATTTCAATCTTGCCCTTGGTGCTGTTAAAGCGCCCGTGCATGGTTGAGAAACCAAGGTGGCTAATTTCAAAATTAGGATAGGTGTGTGCGGGGTCAATGGTATACGTTTCCGCTGACGCAGCGATGGGCAGAGTAACAAACAGACCTGCTAAAAAGACTTTTTTCATTTTTTAGAAACTCCTATAAAAGTTAAGGACTAAATCGGAGGGGCTCCGGAAACATAAAACGTAATTCCAATGGAAACGGCAGACAACGGTAATATATGCAAGGCCAAGATTAGTATCTTCTTCCAGCCGTGTTGTGCGGTCGCCATAGGGGCTTGCGTAAGCGCTGGAATGAGCAACAAGGGAGCCAAGGCGTACCAAGGCAGCGAGGCGTAGACCACCGAGCTAACCCCTAACAATGCGATAAGCGAAGAGGCGGGGAGCATAAAGCTAAAACCGGTTTTAACCTCTGACTTCAATAAAATGAGGGTAATGAAGGCCCCCGCAGCGGCGGCAAAGGCGCTTCCTAACTGCCCAATCATGGCGGTTGCACCCAGTAAGGCACTAACGCCCGTACCTAAACCCAAGGCGAGTATGGCCACCGATGAGGCCTTGGCTTTGTGGGCAGAAAAATGGGATGTATAAACAATCCATAAACAGTAAAAACTACTGAGTAAAAGCATGCTCCAATAGTCGGCGCCTTCCTGTCGTTGTAGGGTAGGCCAGATAATCCAGATCGCGCAAGCCATAGTGGCAAAACTCGTTAACCACATCACAGACTTTTTCTGAGTGCGGGTGATATCCAGGACAACCCCTATAACGAGTGTAATGAGCGCGATGAGTACTATTTTACGGGTGCTGGTCAGTGGGCTAAAACTAAATCCTATCGTCAGCCACACCGTGGATAACCAGGCGAGCGGTAATGCTATCCCCTGGGGCAAGAGCCGAATCTTTCCTAGAATAAACGCCACGGCAATTGCAACGAAAAACGGTGCAACTGCGGCCTGGAAAGCGGGATGGTTGAGGGTATCCATAAAAGGCATCCTAAATGAGGTCTAATCATAGGCTCTTCTATTAGTTAAATAAACGTCTATAATGTAAAAACATTGTTTCTATTTATTATCAGATGCCATGATTGATCTTAACGACGCAGTCCTGTTTAGTAAGCTGGCAGAGTTAAAAAGCTTCACCGCCGTCGCTGAACAATTGCAGATATCCCGATCCCTTGTGAGTAAGCGCATAACCCGTCTCGAAGACCAATTAGGCGTGCAACTCTTATCTCGTTCTACACGACGTCTGGAACTGACAGAGGCAGGAACGACCTTTTTTGCCTATTGTGGCCAGATAGAACAAAAACTGCTCGAAGCCGAAATGGCGGTGAGCGAGATACGTGAACATCCGCGCGGTACACTCAAGGTAAATGCCCCTGTTACGCTCGCACAATTGGTGCTGACACCACTTATTTCCAAGTTTCTCACACTCTATTCCCGAATAGGGGTCGAACTTAGCGTATCTGATAAGCAGGTGGACGTCATCGAAGGGGGGTATGACGTGGTGATTCGCATCGCCCGATTGAAAGATTCAAACCTCAAGGCGAGAAAACTGGCCGACACGCGTCTGGTAACATTTGCGCACCGTTCCTATATCGAAAAACACGGCCTGCCTGATCAGCCGCAAGACCTGTTGAATCACAATTGTCTGACTTACCGCTTTATGGGGGGCTCAACGAATGAGTGGTCCTACCAGGGAAAACGGGGCATGGAGTCGGTGAGAGTGAGTGGGAACTTTAACGCTGATAACGGTATCCCCCTGGTTCGGGCGGCCCAGTCGGGGCTGGGTATCGCAGTGCAGCCGCAATATGTATTGGACGTAATTGCCGATGAGGAATTACAAATCTTGTTGACCGATTTTCCTATGACTGAATTGGGCATCTATGCCTTGTATCCAACGGTACGTAAAATCCCGTTAAAGACCAGGCTGTTTATCGATTTTTTGGTGGAAAACCTGAATATTGGGGTCGCTCGATCGTACAAGAAAATGGAATTGGTATCGTCTTAAAAAGGTTTGTTCACTAGCCAGACTCGGCCAACTCATCCATGAGTTCTTTGATCAATTTGGGCAGTTGGCGATGAACCTGTTTTTGGATTTCTTTACGGAGTTCTTCACGAAGCTTGTCTAGCACCTTGGGAACAGAATGATCCACCGCGCCGGCAATCAGGGAATCTATCCTGGTTTCCAATTCACTGTTTAGCTCATCGCTCATCGAACTGATTGTTTCCGCCACCAATTCATCGATCTTTTGCATCAATTGATCGTGCAGTGCCGTTTTCAGATTGCTTTGGGCGGTACCTGGTTTTGAGCGGGGTGTATGTGTGGGCTCAGCCATCATGAAGGCAGATTTTTCTTCTTCGAGCTGTTGGGCAAAACTGGATATCTCACTTTCGAGAGACGATAGTTTGCTCTCTCCCATATCCTCCAGTTCTGCAGAATCGATGGTAAGCGAAGGTATCTCGCTTTCCACCGATTCGATCTCGGGGAAATCGTCAATACGGCTGGCTGTTTCCTCTTGCCCGATTTCACTCATCAGTTCGGGAAGTTCGGAGACTTCAGTGGAAGGGGCGACGGCAGAACTGATGTCTTTCTCGTCTATCATGGTCAGTTCCGAAGCGGAAAAATCTGATAGCACTGAGCTGAGTTCTTCCATGCTGACATGATCAGAGATCCCTGCGGCCCGAAAACTGGATATATCCACGTCTTCCGAGTGCAGACTGGGAATATCACTACCCAGATCCAGATCGGTTTCCAGTTCGGCAATGCGACTTTCACCTTCAAACATCCTGCTGGCGATATTCTTTATTTCCTGTTCAGTGACACTCAACACTTCCGAGTGCTTGGACTCATCATACAATTCCAAGGGTTCTGAAAGTGATGCATCCAATTCAGGAAGCTCATCTTCTGAGATTTCGTTGTAAGAGGGCTCCGAGGTCGCCTCAATCTGCGTTACGATTGAGCTATCGCTGAGAGTGGGGATATCTATGCTAGTGGGGGGAGGTGGACTGCCACCAGAACCTGTCGCTTCTCCTACTGATTCGGTGAGTACCGGAATATCTGGAAAGGAATCGGATACGAGTGCCTCGCTAATGGCCTCCATGTTCAAGCTGTTGCTTTCCGTGCCCAGGCCGCTACTTTCTGAAGACTGGCTCAAATTGGATGAATGGACATCCGAGGTATCGATTTCGTCCAGCTCGGCAATGGCCTCATCCAGCATGGACAAATCACCGACGAGTTCGCTGCTGTTTACGCTGGCAAGCTCGCCCAGGTCATGGGAATCATTCAGTTCATTGATTGATGAAAAATCACCCAGTGATGGGCCATCCATTTTTTGATTCATCAATTCGCTACCTGTGTTGTCACCCTTGGGCTTGTCTTGATCTCTGGAGCCCATTTCCTATCTTCC
>JAOUPJ010000452.1 GCA_029879945.1 Gammaproteobacteria bacterium | reverse complement strand
CATGCAGGATATACAGATTCTTTTGGTGCTGGAAGTAGTGATTTTTGGTTGGTTAAAACTGAATCAATGTATGATGAGACTGATGAAAATGGAGCCATTCCACAGTTTCCGTCATGGATTATAGCCACAGTAGCAATAATAGTAATAGGCGGAGTAGCTCTTCTGGTCTATTTCACAAAGGTGAAGAGAACAACTGGAGAAGCCAAAAAATCCGCGGCAGTTAAGTGAAAACGAGCAGGGTTAGCTTTCCCGTTTTTCTAAACCTATTAACCTTACGATGTATCGCTAAACGTTTCAGTGTCGTCTAACTGGCTTCCCTACAGCCTTTCAAATAATACCATAAGACTTTGCGAACTCAAAACCCATTGATTCTACACATAAAGCTTTAAGACCGATGTTTCTTCCAAAATTCTATCAGTTCTTTTACGGCATCGCTAGGATTAATGCTGCGCCCATTTTTAGTTATCAAAACTCTTTCAACATGGAGGAGTCTCCGATAAGTATCTGGTGAAATCCAGATCGTCGTCATTCTCATTTTTTCTGGCATTCTTCTCCATATTCCATATCAATATCCGAAGTTTCTTGAAAAAGAGTATGAATTTGAAATTCTTATTGCAAATCATTTTTCATTAAGAAACGAGATTCCGTTTGTAAAAGTGGCGATATGTTAAAAGCATGAATATTATAGTAAAACGTAATCTTAATCGGGAGGCCTCAATATCAATCCAAGAGCTGGAAGGATGAAGCGTGCATCACTGCCAAACAAAGTGATTGTGAAAGCCCCCGCCACAACCGCTAATCTAGGCCCCGGCTTCGACGTCTTCGGCATGGCTCTAGAACAACCAAGCGACAAGGTTACGATCATTCTAATTTCCAAAGACATCAAAATCAAAGTTTCCGGCCTAGCCGCAGATACCATCCCCACCGATCCTGAGAAAAACACAGCCGGAGTTGTTGCTAACCACATCTTACAAGAATTTTCGTTAAAAACCGGACTCATGGTCAAGATTGAAAAAGGAATCTTGCCCAGCGTGGGTTTAGGCAGCAGCGCCGCCTCAGCGGCAGCAGTTGCCTTCGGATTAAATCGTTTATTTAGCCTTAAACTCGACCATAAACAGTTGATTCAGCTGGCTGCCAAGGGTGAAATCGCCTCAGCTGGTTTTGAACACGCAGACAACGTTTCCGCCGCCATCTACGGAGACTTCATCATCATCACGTCCTACAGCCCCCTAGAAGTCCTCCATCTAGAATCTCCGCCTAATTTGGGCATATGTATAGCCATTCCACAGGTGCCTATGTCACCTAAGAAAACTGAGAAAGCCCGTTCCGTTTTACCCAAGACGGTTTCAATGGAAAAACTTGTGCATAACGTAGGACACGCCGCAACTATGGCTGCGGGTTTCGTCACGGGCGATGTAGACCTTATTGGAAAGTCTATGTCTGACGCCATTGTCGAGCCAGCTAGAGCTTTCATGATTCCGGGTTATCAAAAGGTTAAGGAAAGGGCCTTGAAAGCTGGTGCCTGCGGAGTGGCCGTCAGTGGCGCCGGACCCGCCATGATAGCTATAGTCAACAGCAATAACACCGACACTTCCAGAGTTGTCAAGGCCATGGGGGAAGGGTTTAAATCTGCCGGCGTAAGTGCTGACACTTTCTGCACAAAACCTGGAAAAGGAGTTTCCCTGTTAGAGGTGAAGGAATGATATACCAAGCGTGTATAGCCTGTGGAGAAAAATACGGCGCAGACGAGATTGTTTTCTCATGCAAACGATGCGGAGACCTCCTCGAAGTTAAGTATGATTATGACCTCCTCGAAGCAAAACTCGAAAAAAGCGACTGGCAAAGCCTGCCCCTATCAGTATGGCGATACAAAGACTTCATGCCTATTCGCGACCCATCAAAAATTGTTTCATTAAACGAAGGTGGAACCGGACTTCATTCATGCCAACGTCTGGCAAAAATTCTGGGAGTTAAGCATCTCTACGTGAAAAATGAAGGTGAAAATCCAACAGGGTCCTTCAAGGACAGGGGTATGACCGTTGGAATAACCAAAGCTGTGGAACTTAACATGAAAACCGTCATCTGCGCCTCCACCGGCAACACCTCCGCCTCTTTAGCCGCCTACGCCGCGAAGGCAGGGCTTCAATGCATAGTTCTCATACCATCTGGCAAAATCGCCTACGGAAAACTAGCGCAAGCCATGGTTTACGGAGCAAAAGTTGTGCAGATTCGAGGGAATTTTGACCGTGCTTTGAAAATTGTTCTAGAACTCTCAGAAAAGCACAGAGAAGTTTATCTCCTCAACTCCATCAATCCCTACAGATTAGAGG
>JAOUPJ010000139.1 GCA_029879945.1 Gammaproteobacteria bacterium | reverse complement strand
ATTGATGACGGCAAACTCTGTTTGGATACGCGCAGCCGAACGTCTGAGATACTGAAGCTCAATACAGCGGCGTAAACCCCGGCCTAGACCGGCCCCATGCGTTCCCTTATGAAAAAATCCTCACTTTGAGCACCATTCCAAAGGAAAAAAGCAATAACATATTGATAATATTAACTATTTACTGGTATCGCCAGTGGTCTTTTTCAGCTTCAATTCACTGTCCCTTTGTTAAGCTGTTACAAACTCGCAAAAGGGGAAAACATCATGGAAAAAGTGAATGAAGTTAAAGTGTGGGATCCAGCAGTCAGGATCTTTCACTGGACATTGGTTGCATCTTTTCTTGTTGCTTATCTCAGTGAAGATGATTTTATGTCTCTGCATGTTTGGGCAGGATATCTTATCGGTGGGCTCATCATCTTTAGATTGATCTGGGGTTTGATTGGAACCCGCTATGCCCGTTTTAGTAGCTTCGTTAAACGCCCTCAAGAAGTGCGCAGTTATCTGAGAGACGTTCTGCTCTTTAGGGCAAAGCGCTATTTGGGACATAACCCCGCTGGGGGCGCGATGATCATTGCCTTGCTGTTATCCCTAACCATTACGACAGTGACTGGTGTAATGGTCTATGGTGCAGAAGAGAGTGCGGGTCCGTTGGCCCCTCTGTTCGCGGGTGCCAGTGAGAGCGTGGAAGATGTTTTGGAAGAAGTGCACGAGTTTTTCGCCAATTTCACCGTGTTTCTCGTGTTTTTCCACGTGGCGGGTGTTGTGATAGCCAGCTTTCAGCATCATGAAAATCTGGTCCGCTCTATGGTGACTGGCTTGAAGGCTCGTACCGGCTCTGATGAAAACAATGTGATAGGTAGCTAGGTAATCTGATTTATCATGGCCCATCTCTGTTCCAGGGGCAAGAACATAAACAGACACTGTGTCACCGTGTTTTTCACTGGAACAGTAGATTGGACCATGTCAAGATTGATCTGGTCTACTCACTCGGATTTTGGTTTAATTGACATATCGGTTTTTTGCACACTTGTTTCGAGGCCCGCAGTTATTTATCTAAAAAAGAGGAAACCGTAACAGGTTATAAAGTATGATTCGTATACTACTTCTATTGACAACTCTTTTGATAGTTTCCAACAGCGTTATGGGCGATGAAGGAGAGCGACACCGGATTGATCATGAACGGGTAAGAATATTGAAAGAGGCCGGTAAGATCATACCCCTCGAAAAAATACTCCAAATTGCAAGATCCGAAAAGCAGGGGAGAGTGTTGGATGTTGAGTTAGAGGAAGAAAACGGTCGTTATGTCTATGAAATCGAGATGCTCACGGATCAAGGTGAAGTCTGGGAAGTAGAAATTGATGCACAGAGTGGTGAGCTTGTGGAAATGGAAAAGGAACATTGATTCCAGAACAGGAATAAGACATGAGATTATTACTGGTTGAGGATGATGAAAAGCTGATTCGACATTTAAAAGCGGACCTAAATCGTGCCGCTTATGCTGTTGATGTGGCGGAAAATGGAATCGATGGGGAGTTTCAGGGAGATGAAGAGCCTTATGATGCGGTAATTCTCGATTTGGGCTTGCCCGACAAGCCCGGCTTGGAAGTGTTGAAGTCCTGGCGTAGTAAGGGGAACAAAGTTCCGGTAATCATTTTGACAGCCAGAGATCAGTGGCATGAGCGAGTCGATGGTTTAAAGGCGGGTGCAGATGACTACCTCGGTAAACCCTTTCACACGGAAGAATTGTTGGCGCGTTTGGATGCACTGATCAGACGAAGACATGGACATGCCGGTGAAGAGCTTGAATCTGCCGGTTTACGCCTCGATGCGGATCACCAGGAAGTGATCTTGCCCGATGAAACCCGACATACCCTGACACGTACGGAGTTTCGATTACTCCAGTATTTAATGCTACACCCAGGCGTTATATTGTCTAAGACGCGTTTGACAGAGCACGTGTATGAAGGCGATTCGGACCGGGATAGCAATGTTATCGAGGCCTATATAAAACGTCTACGGAAAGTGCTGGGACAAGATTTGATTCAGACTCGACGAGGGCAAGGTTATGTGTTCGGAGCGAAAGATAGTTGAAGTCCATTGAACATACGCTTCGAAATGGCTTGCTCATAAGCCTGTTGACTATGTGTGCCATACTTTGGTGGTTTAGCTCTACTGTTATAAAGGATCTGGCAGAAGAATTTATCTATTCAAGACTGACTCACGATAGTGAAGGGATACTTTCTGCGATTCAAATCGACATCAATGGCGACACGACTATTACCAATGCCAGTATCAATTCTGAATACGACAGAGTTTTTTCAGGGCACTACTATCTGGTTACACAGGGTGATGGTGAGCGCATTTATTCCAGATCGGTATGGGATACCAATCTGGCTTCAAAACCGGTTCCGCTAGGTAGTGTGGAAAAATGGAAGGCGCTGGGGCCGGCAGGTCAGGAGCTTTTAATACAGGCAACATCCTATAAAAAGCACCAACGGGAATACACCATTCTAGTGGCTGAAGATCTGACGCCGATCAAGGCGAGCCTGGCGCGTTTTCACCTCGCTTTTGCGATAATGATGGTTATAACGCTGGTCCTACTCAGCTATATCCAACATAGACAACTACGACGCTCCTTTTCAACCTTAAAGCCTGTTTTTGAGGATATCAAGCAATTGGAAAGAGGGGAGAAGGAACAGCTAACAGAGGATGTCCCTGCAGAAGTTCAACCCCTGGTTCGTGAAGTCAATCATCTTATCTCGAAATCCAATCAACGTTTAAAACGATCACGCAATGCCTTAGGCAATCTGGCGCACGCACTCAAAACACCCCTCAATATCATTATGAGTCTGGCGGAAAAAAGCGAGCACTTGCCGCAAGAATTTCGAGATGATCTGAAGACTTCCAGCACCGATATACGGGTTATCATTGAACGTGAACTAAAGCGGGCAAGGTTGGCCGGTAGTGGTTCAGCGAGTCACCGTTTTGATCCAAATGAAGACCTCACCGGATTGGTTGAGGTGCTAAAGCGCATCTATGAAGGCAAGCATCTGGAGTTCACGTTGGAGTATCCATCGCAGGGAATCGTCGCTCGACTGGATCGGGATGATATGATGGAACTACTGGGTAATCTGTTGGACAACGCCTGTAAATGGGCGCGGAAAGCGGTTGGGGTTGAAGTGAGGGAAGCGGAAGGGGACTATATCGAGTTTGTTGTTGAAGATGACGGACCAGGGCTTGATTCCGTGGAGCAGTCCCGCGTGTTGAAACGGGGAACACGTCTGGATGAAAACAAGGAAGGACACGGATTAGGCATGTCTATAATCAGCGAAATAGTTGACATCTATAGCGGTGTTTTTCATATGTCCAAATCTGCGCGGTTTGGTGGTTTGAGTACACAGATACGGATACCCCTAGCAGATGTGGCCAGTGGCTAGTGGATTTTGCTTGCGAATCCGCGTTTCCAGCACTAGTATTAATCACGGACTAAAATTACACCTCAGGCAGTCATAAAAGGGACAATAAGAATGAGATATCGTCTTCTGTTCGCATTAAGTTTTTTAATTCTTTCTACTTTTTCTTTTGCAGACGAAACACAATCAGAAATGCCAGAGAATTCAATCGGGCTCAGCCTGGGTTGGGTGGAGGCAACGGGCCTGTCTTATCGCTCCTATTTTGGTAAGAATTTTGTGAACCTCACCTTCGCGGCTGCTATTGATAAAGATACGGGGAGTGAGTATGTCGATTTCTCTTTGGGTTTTTCACGTTATTTAACCGTGATTGATTCTCGAGAATTTACTCCCATGGGTTTGAGATGGGTGATTGGTGTAGAGACAGAGCGAAATACAGATGGTGTTAGTAATTTGGTGGATACAGGGGTGTCGCGTTCCCCGAATGCAATACATACGGGAGCAGGTTTTGGAATTGACCTTGGCAGCCCTATGCGAAAAGGTTTCTTGTTTTCGTTTAGCCTGATCTACACGGCCACATTTCGAGATTTTGATAAACAGGAGTTTGTCAGATTGGGGCTATTGCCGTCTGCCAGTATCCATTACAACTTTTAGCTGTTATGAGACATTTTGCTCAGCTTAGCTGTTTGCTCTCTCTAGCGCTCTTGTCTGGTTGCGCGTCCATGTTTAATTCTGCCAACCAAAATGTGCAGATTGTCAGTGATGAGTCTGTTAAGGTACGAATTAATCCACCCAAACAGCCAGCCTACATCACCAAGACCCCAGCCTACGTCAGTACCACGGCTTCGTCGTTCCAGGAATTGTATGTAGAAGTGATTGATCCCTGCTACGAGCACAGTGTTCACACGGCAGTCAAAAGTGTTACGCCAGTTTACGCCTTGAACATTTTGAATTTCTATGGTTTTGGAATTGACTACCTGTCGGGGTATATGTGGGACTATCTGCCGAGTTTGTATCTACCCCTCAATAGGAAGACGGGTAATGTGGAAGGCTGTAAAAACGTGGCGTTGAGCGAGACGGGCGGTGAGCCGAGATCATCCCGTGTAATAAGACCGTTTCGACCAGACCGTAACCGATATAATACCTTAGGCTTGAACATTGTTACCGGCAGTGTTTGGACTTCGCAGAATAGGGGGATCAAACTCTATTATAGTCACAAATTGAGTGAAAACGTTCTGGCGAGAATTTCTTTCAATGGAGATGGTATTAGCAACAGCGACACGCAAACCTCCAGCAATATATATATTAGCAATTTCAGAGATACTCGAACCCTTTCTCTTTTATACAGGCCACCAGAACTTAAGTACTTTTATCTTGGGATGGGATTGGCCCACTCTCATCATCGCGTTAATGTAAGCGATTATGGTCTACCTGGAACCGGCGACATTATCGAGGAGAATGTGGAAGGGAGTAGTTACCCGGTGTTATTTGATATTGGCTTAGAACTGGGTAACAAAATAGTCTTCTTTGATATTAATGCTCAGCTCTCACTTGCTACACTGGGATTAGCACCGGTAGAACCAAAACTTGATAGGTCTAAATTTACGAAATTTGATCTGGCAACCCAGCAGAGGGTGAGGGAGATTTACAACCACAATAAAGACTACAGCAGCGTTTCGCTGGGGATTGGGGTGAGATTTTAACTCGACCGCTTGTAACGAAGAGACCCCGACCCTCTAAAGAGGGCATAAACATCCGCGAGGATTTCACCAAAGCAACCAATAAGCTAGACAAGATTCTAAATAAAGCAGGTACTAAGGTAAAGGCTTTTTTCGCAGCGTTTTCTTTATCTCAATGGCCAGAGATTCTAACATTGTTGCCCGCTGGGGTCGTTTAGACAGGGGGTGGAAGGTGTGTTAGTGTCCCACACCCATGGTTGGTTGCCTTCTACTGCGGGTGGTTCTGCAACTGCTACTGGCTCTTCAGTAGCGCTACCACCCTCAAAGGCTAAGTATCCAGCAAAGTTAGAAAGGGCGGATCCCGCAGCGCCATTTTGCTCGCTAACGATGCTTTGTCCGATCCAGATGATATGAATCTGATCTTCAGCTTGCAAAGTGGTTCCATTGCCTATCCATAGCCACTGACTTCCATTGTTCACCATGCGGGTGACGATATCTACTCCGTTAGTGGTGGCACCAAGGAGTGTGACATAAAAACCGATCTCATCGGTTCTCAGTTGTTCATCGGGCAAGGGCTCGCCCAATCTGATGTTGATAGCTGAGAGATGCGCAAAGGGAAATGAAGCATTCCAAAGCGCAAGTAGTTGTTCTTTGGTCTTTCCATCATCAATTACACCGGCATCCACATTGGAACTGAAAAAAGCGGATACGTTTTGCGAAGTAACGAGTGCTTGCCATACGGCTTCAATTTCTCTGGCGTAGACTGTCTTTTGTAATTCATTCTCAGGGAAGCTCAGTTCTGAACTCGCTCCCTCGGCCAAGTTGGCGGAAAGGGTCGTTCCGGTCAAGCGGTTTTTGATGATAATTTCACTACTTGTGTATTCAAATTGAAGTACACTAAGCACCGCCTCCAGCTGCTCCTGGTCTAGTTGCTCCAAATCGTTATAGAAGGCATTCATGTCTTCAAACCCGTGGGCCTGTACAATTGGGAGTGTCAGCGATTCTGCTTTCTGAATCATCTTCGTGACATCGAACTCATTGGGATGTCGTGTGGCCCAGTCAGATTCGAGGGTAGCGGGGTCGTCCGCCCAGACCGTTCGCACAATAAAGTCCGTAAGAAACAAAATAGAGATTTGGGTTTGCCGATAGGAGGCAGAATAGAGTTTACCGGTACCTGTCTCGGCAACAGCCAGAATGGGAAAATGGGGAGTATCTATTTCAACTTCATAGGTGGAACCATTCAGCTGTGCTGGGTGAGAATTGCCCTCGGCATCGAATAGAGTGACACTCTTCAGGTCTTGTGTCAGTACAAACCCTGAAAATTTGACTATACCCGGGATCTCTTCTTGTTCGTGAAAGCAGGCGGTGAGGGATAGCAGTATCAGGGTAGATATAAATAACTGTCTGAATATTATAGAAAAATTCATTTTTCTTAGGCCGCCCACAAACATGATGATGTGCGGAAATTCTACCATACGAGCACGGTGCAATAAAAGATAAGGTTTACAAGACGGGTGTTTAGCTCGTTTAATGAGGAAATGACATGCCTGTGCTAGTATTCTCATATGCCCGTTCGAAATGGATTTATAACATACCACTGCCTTGTGTTTCTCATCGCGCTCTGCTCAGAACCTGTTTTTGCGGACACGGATTTGAATTGGTTTGACACAGAAAAAACCAAGCTAACGATTGCCAGTAATTTTGTCACAACAGAGTCATCTTCCTACAGTAGTTATAGTGCCTCCTGGGAAATAGGCTGGAAGAATGCGGGGCAGATCCGGGGGCTGGCGGTCAGCTACTCCAGCAGGCCATATGTGCGGTATTCCAAGAATGTGTTGGAAACAGAACGTGAGACAGTCAAGAGTTACGGTGCTGAGTTAATTCGGGTTCGCTTGAATGAATTTGAGCGTATTAAACCCTATTTGGCCTTTGGGCTGGAACAGAAAAACACCACGACGAGTTATCTGGTCAATAATGATGCCCACACAGTGAAAGACCTGTATACCTACTCGGCGGGGGTTGAGCTTGTGCTAGACAGTTTACAGATAACAAGCTTTACTATTTTTAGTATCTATAAATCAGAAAATACAGAAATTAGCTCCACGGAAACGCGTCAGTATGGTTCGCTTCTTGGGGTCGATCTATTAAAACTCTATCAATCGCTAGATAAATAGTGGTAGTTTCAAGGCAGGGAAATGGTTTGGTCTGCAAACTCGATAAATTCAAAACTGGTGAGTCTATCACTCCCTTCGTTTCCGTCGGTGCTATTTAAGTCTGTTACCGTATAGATACCTTGTAAGAGTGAAATTGAAAAATCCGCTCTATTACCGCTGTACCGAGCAGTATCGATCCCTGGGCCGCCGTTTAAGCTATCATTGCCTGGCCCCCCGTCAATGAGATCATCAGATGAACTGCCGTAAATGCTATCATTGCCGTTGTTTCCACGTATGGCGGTGATGTTGACTAGGGTGGTGTAGCGAAAATCCAGTATGTTGTGATTTTCGTTGCCTTCAATGGTGTTTATACCCAGTCCACCGTCTATGACTTCCACATGATAGGAAGCGTCGAGACGTACCAAGCCAATTCTATCATCCTGGTCTGAACCCAGAATCCTGTCATGACCATCTCCCCCGGAAATCAAATCAAAGTCATCTCCAGATCCGTTTACTCGGAAGATATCGTCTCCTTTTTTGCCAAATAGGGTGTCATTTCCAGATCCACCTATAATGACATCATCAGACTGGCTTCCCGCAATAACATCCCAGCCGCCATTGCCATAGATGGCGGCTATGTTTTTCAGTTCGGTATTACTAAAATCCAAAACCGAGCTTTCATCATTCCCACGAATGATGTTGGTGCCCAGGCCACCATCGATCAACTCCACAGAGTATTCAAATTGAAATTTTGTCAGCCCGATCGCATCATCCAAATCAGTTCCGAGAATGGTGTCAAACCCATCTCCGCCATTGATATAGTCGTAGCCATCCAGGAATCCACTGACGAGAAAGGTGTCATCCCCTGCATTTCCATAGAGGGCATCCACTCCTGGACCTCCGATGATCACATCATTGCCTTGGCTTCCCTTAATGGTGTCCCAGCCATCGCCACCGTCGATGGCAGAGATATTAGCGAGTTCGGTATTGGTGAAATCGAAATAGTTAGGAGTGCTGTTACCGGATATAATATTTAGTCCTTCGCCACCGTCAATTTTTTCTACGGTGTATTGCGAATGAAAAATTCGGAAGCGAATATTGTCATCGATTTCAGAGCCAAGAATCTTGTCGAAGCCGAGGCCGCCACTGATCGTGTCGAACCCATCATTCTCACTCGTGATCAGGAATAGGTCATCCCCATCATGCCCATAGAGTGAGTCATTTGATAGGCCGCCAATAATCGTATCATTACCGACACTACCAACGATTAAGTCGTCACCGAATCCACCGTTTATGAAAGCGATGTTGTTGAGAGAGGTATTGGAAAAATCAAGGACATTTGGGTCGTTGTCACCCAGTATCACATTTTGACCCAGGCCACCATCGATGGTGCGAATAATTCCATTGGCCGAATATTGATGGAGTCGTAACTCCATATCGCTTTCGTCACCCAGAATTTTGTCGTAGCCATTTTCATCCATTTCGATAGTATAGGTTTCAGCCCCTCGTGGGTGTATGCGGACGATGCCACGGTCACTGGGATTGTAGGGGTTTAGATCATCTTCATCCTTGATGCCGTCACCGTCGTCATCATCATCAAAGGTGTTTACAATACCGTCACCATCGGTGTCGAGATACAGATTAAGATCGGCCACAGGAAGTTTCTCTCCAATAACCTGTTCACTGTACGATTCCAGATTACCAATAATCTGTAGCGGATTGAGTGTCCGACTGGCCAGTTTTAACTTAGGCAAGGTGTCTGGGTCATTGTTAATCAGGCCGTCATCTTTCAAATCGCTAGCAATTGTGCTAAGTCGCTGATGCAGGATGGCAACGAATGTATAATTGGGAAATTCGTCGCGAAGCATGTCTATGTATTGATAGAATACGGCGGATAACGCGACCATATAGGCATTGC
>JAOUPJ010000010.1 GCA_029879945.1 Gammaproteobacteria bacterium | reverse complement strand
GAGTAGAGTTTTTTATTTCGGGAAAGGATTGCAATTCGCATTAGTCGTCTTCCTGATTGTCGGTGCGATTGCCCAATAGATAGGTCTCACTGGGATTGACAATGATTCGGTTTAGCATAGACGTTCTACCCAGCAGCATGCGAAATCGCATGGTGTCCCGATTGGTCAGAGTCATCTCAATGGGCCATTGTTGCCCGCCAATGACGAGCGTTGTGAGAATCACGTATCGCGTCTCCTGGTGTCCCCCTGAATCGGTCACCACGCGCTCGTCTATCACTTCTGCCTCACAATAGACTTCAGTTTGAAAATCTTTCTGATTGGGGTGCATGCCAAATCGAATCCAGGTTTTGCCGTCTTTTTTAAACGGGTCAACCAGAAAGGCATGCAGGCATGAGGTTTTTGCGCCGGTATCCACTTTTGCCTGAATGGCCGAAAGACCCAGTTCGGGTAAACTGACCCACTCACACCAACCCACAGTTAACATTGCATTAGTCATTTGTTTCCGTATTATTTGTTTTTTCGAGGCCTTCTGGCGCTTGTTTCGCTGCAAAAGGTACCGAGAAAGGGTTTTCAGTGTAGAACGTTCGGTGCGGATAGGGAATTTCTATTTCCGCTTCTTCAAAGGCATGCATGATGTCTTCGTAGATCTGGTTTTTGAGATCCAGATAATTCTCTTTTTTGGCCCACACACAGTATTGAATATCCATTGAAGATTCACCAAAACCCTTAAATATATAGACCGGTTTGGGCTCCTCAAGGCACAGGGGGTTATTGTCGGCGACAGCATCCAGCACTTTTCTCACGCGCTTCAAGTTTTCTTTGAAGGATACACGAATAAGCAGATCTATTCGCCTGATGGGAAAACGGGTGAGTGTCGTCACGTCCGATTTTATCAGCGTTTCGTTGGGGATACGTACAAATAAATTGTCAAACGTTCGTAATTTAACAGACAACAGATCAATCGACAGGACTTCACCCGTGGTGGTGCCAGCGCGGATCACGTCACCAACGCTAAAGGGGCGTTCCGCCATAAGAAACAGTCCGCTAATCAGATTGGAGGCGGAGGTTTGCGAGGCAAAGCCCAGGGCTACCGAGAGTATACCCGCAGCACCCAGTAATACACTCAGATCAAACCCCAACTGATGTAGGGCTGAAATAGCGAATATAGAGAGTATCAGATAGTAACTACCCCGCTTGACCAGCATGACCTGGTGCAGATCAGAGCGCTTACTCATCATTTTGACCAGGCTGCTGCTGACCAGCTTCGCCAGTGCATAACCGATAAGCAGCAACAAAATCATGCGCGTGATGCCGAGGAGTTTCTCGCTGCTAAAAAATGTTAGGAGTTCATTCCACAATTCCATCATGAATACATGCTCCTGTCGAACTAGCCAAAAACGGCGTTGAACGCGCGAATCAAGGCACCGCTACTGGTCTTAATACGAGGTTTCCTCAAGACCTTGGCTTCGCTTGCTTCCTTAGGCGCCTTGGTGTCGATTTTTAGTCCTGCCATATCCCCGTCCTTTTCACGGGTGAGCGTGACCTTGGGCGTCCACATTTGGCCATCGGCATCTTGCACAAGCGGCAATAAGGGTGCCGGCACATTTAACCTCTCAATGGACAAAACCGAATCTGCCAGGTTGCGAATCAGCACGGGCGTCACCGCTCGATGGGGCCGTTGGGGTAACTCTTCCAGAATCAGCCTGGCTGCGGTATTGGAGGCATAACACAACTCGCCTTCACGCGTGGTAGGACCAAACCAGGTATCGGATGGACGATGAATTGGGATCTCGGTGAGTTTTTTCTGGGTCTTGCCCACACTGATTTCCAACCACAGGGGAGTGCTCACATAGAGAGTGATTTCTTCACCCGCGGTGAGATTAAAGGGGGTGCGTGGTCGACAAATCATGGGTCGGTCGGCAAGTAAGGGTGAAAATGAAACAAGCCCCGATGTTTCATGAAACACATAGCGCGCCTGTTCCTTAAAATTTTCTGGTGTCTGGTCCGAATCACTCACGTTCCATTTAAATAGGTCTGATTCGGATTCATTTTTTCGGCTATACGCGATCTGCCATTCATTCGGTAGACAGCGAACCAATAAAGACAAGGTGCCGATACGCCATAATTTGCCATGGTGTTGCTCGATATGACTCTGGTTCCACCAACTGGCTGAAGTGGAATTTTTCTTGGTCAAGCACATTACCTCTTTGTTAAGAACTTAGTTGGCTGGCAACGTCCAAACCCCTCGTTCCAGAATGCGGGAATTCTAGTGCAAGAATTGGTGCTTTGGTAGCTATGTATTAACTTAAAGGATATCAATTCCCGCCTGTTTCAGCATACGGCTGAGGCGAATAAGGGGGAGTCCTACCAAAGCGGTGGGATCATTGTTTTCGATGCGTTCACACAGGCAAATCCCCAGGCTTTCGGACTTAAAGGCACCCACACAATCAAACGAGGGTTCTTTTTCGATATAGCTCAGGATTTCTTGCTCAGTCAGCGTTTTAAAATGGACGATAGTCGTTTCCAGCTCCACCTGCGCCTTGCCTGCCGAGGCAGTGTAGACACACAATGCCGAATGAAACTCAACGGACTTGCCTGAAAGCATTTTTAATTGGGCCAGGGCTTTATCTCGTGTGAGGGGTTTACTGAGAGACTTTCCATCAAAACTGGCCACCTGGTCACTGCCAATAATCACTGACTCCGGGTGGTCCTCCGCCACAGCCAAAGCCTTTTGTCGCGCCAATCGAAGGGCAAGATCGGTCGGTGTTTCATCCGCCTGAGGCGTCTCATCCACACCGGGTGAAACCATATCAAACGGGATACCCAGTCGATCCAATAAACCTTTGCGATACTTGGAGGTAGAAGCCAGGACAAGTTGTGGCATAAAAATTATTCGATTTCGATGAGCGTTTCGTCCGGGTTAACCGAATCACCCTTGGTAATGTGAACGGCAATGACCTTACCGCCTACGGGTGCCTGTACTTCGGTTTCCATTTTCATGGCCTCGGTGATAAACAAGGTGTCACCGGCGCTGACCATATCACCCACCTTAACGAGCACGTCCACAATCACACCGGGCATCGATGTGGTGACGTGACCGGGTTTGGTGGCCTTAGGCCGCGTGCTGCCCTTAGGGTCACTGCGGGATATCACGGCATCCGAAGGCACGCCCGCCATGGGGAAGGCAGAGACCTCGGCAATGGTTTCCACAAGCACCTCTTCCGGGGCCCCGTCCACCACCAGATAGAAAGGTCGCTGCGCCTGAAAGCGATGACCGCTACCGGTGATGTTTACGTGGTAGGTTTCGCCGTGCATGGTGATATTGAATTCGGTGGGGGCGAGACCGCAGATTTCCACATTCTCTTCGGGCGCGGGTTCCAGCGGTTCAGGTTTGAGTGTGCCTTTTTCCCGGTCTTCCAGAAAGCTCCTGCCCAGGTCTGGAAACATGGCGTAGGTCAATACATCTTCTTCGGACTTGGCCTGCGCACCAATTTCCTGCTGCAGGTTTTTCAGCTCCGGTTTAATCAGGTCGGCGGGTCTTACCGTTATGACAGGCTCGTTTCCTACCGCCTGTTGGCGTATCAGCTCGTTGACTTGCCCTGGGGCCTGACCGTATTTGCCTTGCAGATAGAGCTTTACTTCGTTGGTAATCGTCTTGTAGCGACTGCCGGTGACCACGTTAATCACCGCCTGGGTGCCTACAATCTGAGAGGTAGGGGTTACTAGCGGTGGAAAACCCAGATCAGAACGTACCTTGGGGATTTCATCCAGCACTTCATTGATGCGTTTCAACTCACCTTGTTCTTTGAGCTGATTGGTGAGATTGGAAATCATACCGCCAGGGACTTGATTGACCTGCACACGTGTATCCAGCCCGGTGAACTCGCTTTCAAACTGATGATACTTCTTACGCACTTCACGGAAATAAAATCCGATCTCCTGTAGGGCCTCCAAATCCAGTCCCGTATCGTAATCGGTGCCGCGTAATGCGGCGACCATGGACTCTGTTGCCGCATGACTGGCCCCGTCGGCAAAGGACGAGATGGCGGTGTCGATACAGCTAGCACCTGCTTCGATCCCTTTTAACTGACACATGGCAGAGAGCCCGGCTGTGGCATGGGAGTGGATCTGTATAGGCACCTTACAACCTTTGACCAGTTTGGTAACCAGTTGGGAGGTGGCGGCAGGGGTGAGTAGACCCGCCATGTCCTTGATGGCAATGGAGTCACATCCCATATTCACCATTTCCTTACCCATTTTTACAAAGGCATCCACGGTATGCACGGGAGACGTGGTATACGAGATGGCCCCTTGGGCGTGCTTGCCTGTTTTTTTAACGGCCTTCACAGCCGTTTCGATGTTTCGCATATCATTAAGCGCGTCAAAGATACGAAACACATCAATACCATTATCGGCAGACTTCTTAACAAAGGCTTCGACCACGTCATCGGAATAGTGTCGGTAGCCGAGAAGGTTCTGCCCGCGTAGCAACATCTGCAATCGGGTATTGGGCAGGGCCTCGCGCAGTGCACGTAGCCGCTCCCAGGGATCTTCTTTTAGAAAGCGCACACAGGCGTCGAAGGTGGCGCCTCCCCACATCTCCAAAGACCAATACCCAATCGCATCCAGCTTTTTGCAAATGGGGAGCATGTCTTCAGTGCGCATACGCGTGGCGATTAGCGACTGGTGCCCATCACGTAAAACGGTTTCGGTAATGCCGACTTTTGCCATGGAGTTCCTTCCTATAATCGCATATGGGCAGCCACTGCTATCGCAATCACTGCGGCCAATTCCCGTGGTGGGCGGCGCGTTGAATAATTCACTAACTCGGGATGAGTCTCCACAAAACTGGTATCGATTTCACCCCGCTGAAATTCGGGCGTGTTGAGAATTTCGATCTGATAGGGGATGGTGGTTTTCACCCCGTTCACGATAATGTCTCCCAAGGCACGTCTGGCTCGTTTTACTACATCGTCCCAGGTGAGGGCCCATACCGTGAGCTTTACGCACATAGAGTCGTAATAAGGGGGAATGGTGTAACCACTATATATGGCGCTATCGGTGCGTATGCCGGGGCCACCTGGCGCAAAATAGCGCGTGATGCGGCCAAAGGCCGGAAGAAAATCGTTTTTCGGGTCTTCCGCATTGATTCGAAATTCGATGGCGTATCCACGGCGGGAGACTTGATCTTGCGTAAAGCTGAGTTTTTCCCCAGCGGCAATACGAATCTGTTCCTGAACGATATCGATACCCGTCACTTCTTCGGTGATGGGATGTTCCACCTGCAAGCGGGTGTTCATTTCCATAAAAAAGAAGTTGTCGTCCTGATCGTAAAGAAACTCCACCGTACCGGCGTTTTCATAGCCCACTTGCTGGGCGGCCATCACCGCGTATTGTCCGATCTGCTGTCGTTGTTCTTCGTTCAATTGAGGCGAGGGGGCGATCTCGATCAATTTTTGATGACGGCGCTGTACGGAGCAATCCCGCTCAAACAGATGGCACACATTGCCATGGCTGTCGGCCAGGATCTGCACCTCGATGTGACGCGGATTGACCACGCACTTTTCCATGAACACATTGGCGCTGCCAAAGGCCTTGGTTGCCTCCGATATGACGCGCTCGTAGTTCTTCTTGAGTTCGGTCTCTGAATCGCAGCGACGGATACCGCGTCCGCCACCACCGGAGGTGGCCTTGAGCATCACCGGATAACCGATGCGCTTGGCGGTGTTGATGGCATCGTTCAGATCCACCAGATTGGACTGGGTACCGGGTACCACCGGCACACCGGCGGCGATCATGGCATTGCGGGCCTCGGTCTTGTCGCCCATCTTGTGGATCACATCGGCGTTGGGTCCGATGAACTTGATGCCGCGCTTGGCACAGGCCCGGGCCAATTCCGGATTTTCCGACAGGAAGCCGTAACCGGGGTGCAGGGCGTCGCAGCCCGTGGCCACGGCCAGATTCACGATACGGTGTACGTTGAGGTACCCCGAGATGGAGTCTGGGCCTATATTATAAGCTTCGTCGGCCTTCTTCACGTGTAGGGCGTGGCGGTCCGGCTCGGCGTAAATGGCCACAGACGTGATGTCCAGCTCGGCGCAGGCGCGCACGATGCGAACGGCGATTTCACCTCGGTTGGCGATTAGTATCTTCTTGATTTTCAAAGAATATCCTGCACGTTATGTCCTTCAACCGGATATTTCCCACTACCGATCCCAGTAGTGCGGAGATACCATACCCAAAATTCCTTCATTGGGATGCAAATTGTTCACCGCAAAAGAATTTCTGCGATTCACGACAGGTCGAAAGCAGATTTCACCGGAAAAGCTTAGACTGTGTCAAGTATTTCCCCTTGGGGAAACAAAATCCACTGCTGATGGCTCCTAAACAGGCAAAAATCGTAAGAATTTTTGACAGAAAGGCGCTACATGACTATTATTGCGCCCCTATGTCTGCAAGTGTGCCGAGATACGTTGACCCGTGGCTGATGGCTTCCCAAAGTCGTCAGGTGGAAGGGTGCGTCTCACTGGCTGGGATGGACAGGCTGGCTCAGACTATCCTGAACCAGGAAGGCCAGGTTCAGGTCTCCCTGAACTTCCAACGCAGGGGTTCGCTAACCGTGATCAGCGGCAAGGTCGTCGCTGAGCTGGAACTGATTTGTCAGCGTTGTCTGAAGCCGATGAACATCCAGGTTCAGAAGGATGTCAATCTGGCTGCGGTGCGGGGGGAACAGGAGGCAGAACGCCTGCCTGAAGACCTGGAACCGGTGTTGCTGGAAGGCGATGAATTACTGATCCCAGAGCTTGTAGAAGACGAACTCATATTGGCCCTGCCGCACGTGGCAACACACACCGGTCAGGCCTGTGAAATGGAATTGCTCCCCGAAACCAAGGGGGAACAGGAACCAGTTTTAGTGGTGGAAGGTAAACCCAATCCTTTCGCCAGTTTGAAAGACTTGAAGCTTAACGTTTAGGAGAACATCATGGCAGTACAACAAAACCGGAAGACACGCTCCAAGCGCGGTATGCGTCGTTCTCACGATGCCTTGCGGAGTCCTGCATTCTCAATCGATTCCGCCAGCGGAGAAACCCATATTCGTCATCACATTTCACCCGATGGTTTTTATCGCGGTAAACGCGTCATTGAACCTAAAGAAGTCGTGGAAGTAGACGAAGATTAGTCTCTGCTCCCCTACCTTTTTTAACTAAGGGCAGAATCTAAACTTGGATGTAAGGATTGCATTGGACGCAATGGGCGGGGACCACGGAGTCCCCGTTGTCATTCCCGCAGCCCTGCGGGTATTGAAGCGCCACCCCAGATTAAAGCTGATATTGGTCGGTAAGGAGGACGGGATCCTCGCCGAACTGCAGCGCCACGGTGCCTCCGTCGGTGAGAACCTAGTCGTTCACCATGCCTCGCAAACGGTGGACATGGACGAACACCCGTCTCATGCCTTGCGCGGTAAGAAGGACTCGTCCATGCGTGTTGCCATCAACCTGGTGAAAGAGGGCGTGGCAAGCGCCTGCGTGAGTGCTGGAAACACCGGCGCGCTCATGGCCACTGCGCGATTTGTCCTCAAAACCATTCCCGGCATCGATCGCCCCGCCATTTGTGGTGCCTTGCCTACAATGAAAGGCAAAACCCATATGCTGGATCTGGGTGCCAATATTGATTCAGGGCCGGAAGTCTTGCAGCAGTTTGCTGTGATGGGCTCAGTACTGACCCAAGCGGTAGACGGCATCCAAAAACCTACCATCGGCTTGCTGAACATCGGTGAGGAAGATATCAAGGGCAGCGAGTTAATAAAAACGGCCGCGCAACTCATCTCAAACAGTGGTTTGAATTACTACGGATTCGTCGAGGGAGACGATATCTACAAGGGCACGGTAGACGTGGTTGTCTGTGACGGTTTCGCTGGCAACGTGGCCCTGAAATCCAGCGAGGGTGTGGCCAAGATGGTCACCCACTTTATGAAAGAAGAATTTTCTCGTTCCATCATAACAAAGCTTCGTGCCCTCATTGCCTTGCCCGTACTCAAGGCCTTTGGAAAACGCATTAATCCCAGTCGTTATAACGGGGCAAGTCTGTTAGGCTTACAAGGGATAGTGGTCAAAAGTCATGGCGGCACCGATGTTACCGGCTTTGCCAATGCCATTGAGGTTACCATCAAAGAAGTCGCCCATAATGTTCCGCAGCGCATTGCCAAGCAAGTGGAATCCCTACTGGTCGATAAGGAAGCCGTCTAATGTATTCGAGAATAGTAGGGACAGGTAGCTACCTTCCAGAAAAAATCATGACCAACCACGATCTGGAAAAGCTGGTGGAAACCAGTGATGAATGGATCGTGGAACGCACCGGCATCAAACAAAGGCATATCGCCCCAGAGGGTGTGACGACTTGCGACCTGGCAGAACAGGCTGCCCGCAAGGCCATGGAGGCGGCGCAAGTCAGCCCCAGTGATATCGACCTGATTGTCGTGGCGACCACCTCTGCCGACCGAGTCTTTCCCAGCACGGCTTGTTTACTACAAGATAGGCTGGATGTGCGCAATTGTCCTGCATTTGATATTCAGGCCGTGTGTACTGGCTTTGTCTATGCCCTGGCCACTGTCGACAAATTTATTAAAACCGGTGCCGCGAAATGCGCCCTGGTTGTAGGGGCCGAGACCTTGTCTCGCCTGCTGGACTGGACTGATCGCACCACCTGTGTGCTCTTTGGAGACGGTGCCGGCGCGGTGATTGTTAAGGCCAGCGAAGAACCCGGTATTCTATCCACCCATTTACACGCCAACGGACAATACAAGGATCTGCTCACCGTAAATGGCGGGATTTCCGAAACACCAGACGATTTCCGCGCGGGAAGAAACTACATCAAGATGAAAGGCAACGAAGTCTTCAAAGTGGCGGTCAACACCTTGGGTGAAATTGTCGATGAGACCCTCGCCGCCAACCGCATGGAAAAGTCCGATATCGATTGGCTGGTACCCCACCAGGCCAATATTCGTATAATCAACGCAACGGCTAAAAAATTACGCATGCCCATGGATCGAGTGGTCACTACCGTCGATCGTCATGGCAATACCTCTGCAGCTTCCATCCCCCTGGCCTTTGACGTGGCAGTGCGAGATGGCAGAATTCAGCGAGGCGAAACGATTTTGATGGAGGCATTTGGTGGGGGATTCACCTGGGGCTCCGTGTTATTGAAATATTAGTTGTGGCACTTCTTATTGTTTACATACATGATGGTAAGCGAGATGAAGGCCTGAGAGGGGTTTAATCGTGAGTAGCGCATTCATATTTCCCGGACAAGGATCACAATCGGTAGGCATGATGGGGGCATTTGCCCAGCAGTCAATCGTGCGGGATACCTTCGACGAGGCATCCGACGTATTGGGCTATGAGCTTTGGGATCTGATAGAACAGGGCCCTGAGGCGGAGCTGAACCAAACGGAACAGACCCAGCCCGCCATGCTGGCAGCCGGCGTGGCCACTTGGCGTCTATGGACTAGCTTGGGGGGTAGTCTGCCCCAGCGCATGGCCGGACATTCTCTGGGCGAGTATACCGCCCTGGTGTGTGCAGGGGCCTTGTCCTTCGCAGACGCGGTACAGCTTGTCGCGGCACGTGGTCGCTTTATGCAGGAAGCCGTGCCGGCTGGAATGGGCGCCATGGCTGCCATACTCATGCTGGAAGACGATGTCGTGCGGAGTCTTTGTGCCGAAAACGCCGGCGAAGACGTGGTCCAGGCCGTCAATTTTAACAGCCCAGGACAAGTCGTGGTGGCCGGTCATAAGGGCGCTGTAGAGCGTGTGATCGAAGCTGCCATGGCAGCGGGGGCCAAGAAGGCCGTCATGTTGCCCATGAGCGTGCCCTCACATTGTGATCTGATGAAGCCGGCGGCCGAGCGTCTGGCTGAATTATTGGCTGAAACCGAGATCTGCAGCCCCAGCATCAAAGTGATACAAAATGCAGACGTGGCCAGTGTCAGCGATCCCGATCAAATCAGAGACGCGCTCACGCGACAGCTCTACATGCCCGTACGTTGGGTGGAGACCATCCAGGCCATTAAGGCTACAGGTGTCGAGGCACTCTATGAGTGTGGTCCAGGCAAGGTCCTGGCGGGACTGAATCGACGCATCGAGAAGCGTATGCCGGTACACACATTGATTTCTATGGATGACATCGAGAAGGCACTCAAGGCCGCCAGCACCGAAGCAGGCGCCTAAAGTCTATTGGGAGAAGGATATGAGTTTAGATAATCAGATTGCTATCGTCACTGGCGCTAGCCGAGGCTTGGGTAAAGCCACCGCCCTGGCGCTAGGAAAGGCCGGAGCCGTGGTGGTGGGAACAGCCACCACCGATAATGGGGCCCAGGCCATCTCGGCCTACCTGGAAGAAAACGGAGTCAAAGGCCAAGGCATGGCCCTGAACGTCACTGATGCAGAGGGCATCACCGCCTTCATCAAGGACATAGGGACACAATTTGGCGTGCCCACTATCCTGGTCAACAATGCCGGCATCACCCGCGACAATCTGATGATGCGTATGTCGGAAGACGAGTGGGGAGATGTGATTAACACCAACCTGACCTCCGTTTTTCGGTTAACCAAAGCCTGTTTACGTGGTATGCTCAAGGCCAAGCGCGGGCGTATTATCAGCATCGCTTCTGTGGTGGGGGCGGCTGGAAATCCCGGTCAGGCCAATTATGCAGCGGCCAAGGCCGGCATCATGGGTTTTACCAAGTCCATCGCGCAGGAAGTGGCGTCCAGGGGGATCACGGCCAACGTGGTGGCGCCAGGCTTCATTGACACAGACATGACCCGTGCCCTGCCAGACGAGCAGCGCGAGGCCCTGTTGTCAAAAATACCCCTGAACAGGCTAGGACAGCCAGAAGATATCGCCGAAACCGTGGCATTTCTGGCCTCGCCAGGTGCTTCGTACATTACGGGCCAGACCTTGCATGTGAACGGCGGCATGTACATGGTATAGCCATGTGCATGAACAAAAAGGAAAAAACCGAATTTCTGCTGATTGTTCCTTGAACAGTTGGTGAAAACAGGGTAAATAAGTGGAACAGTTGGTCTAGCGTCCGGGGGGACATTCACCTACAATACGCCCCAGATGTGTGACAAGAATCATTACCGGAGGATCATGACATCATGAGCAGCATCGAAGATCGCGTCAAAAAAATCGTTGTAGAGCAACTTGGCGTGAAAGAAGAAGAAGTGAGTAAAGAGGCCTCTTTCGTCGACGATTTGGGTGCTGACTCACTCGACACCGTGGAATTGGTCATGGCGTTGGAAGAAGAGTTTGAGTGCGAAATTCCTGATGAGGAAGCAGAGAAAATTACCACTGTTGCCCAAGCAGTTGAGTACATCTCTTCCCACGTAACAAGCTAAGGCTAGCGCCACAGCTTGATTTAAAGTCGTAAGAATACAGGCCGTGACCACTCGTTAGTGGCTGCGGCCTTTTTCATTGCCAAAAAATCAATGGAAGGAATGGAGAATTACGTTGGCTAAAAGACGCGTTGTAATTACTGGGCTGGGTGCCGTGTCACCCGTCGGCTTGTCTGTAAAAGAGTGCTGGGGCAATATCCTGGAAGGGAAAGGCGGCATTCGGCCTCTGGAACACTTTGATGTTTCAGATTTTTCTGTGCGATTCGGTGGTTCGGTCTGGGGTTTCAACTCCGATGACTATATCCCCCGTAAGGACCAGAAAAAGATGGATATCTTTATTCACTACGGCATCGCAGCGGGTATTGAGGCCTTGAAGGATTCCGGTCTGGAAGTGACAGAGGAAAACGCCGAGCGCATCGGTGTGGCCATCGGCTCCGGAATAGGGGGGCTGACTGGCATCGAGAAAGGCCATGAGAATTTTACTCAAGGCGGGCCGCGTAAGATCTCTCCCTTCTTCGTTCCCAGTAATATTATCAATATGATTTCGGGCAATTTCTCCGTGATGCACGGGCTGAAAGGCCCCAACTTCGCCATCGTTACCGCTTGTACCACAGGCACCCACAATATCGGCGAAGCGGCGCGTATCATCGCCTATGGCGACGCAGACGCCATGATTGCCGGCGGTGCAGAAATGGCCACCAGCCCGACTGGTTTAGGTGGTTTCGCAGCGGCGCGTGCCCTGTCTACCCGTAACGATGATCCAGCCACTGCCAGCCGCCCCTGGGATAAGGATCGGGATGGATTCGTTCTAAGTGACGGAGCCGGAGTGGTGGTACTGGAAGAATATGAATTTGCCAAGAAGCGTGGCGCCAACATCTACGCCGAGGTGATCGGTTATGGCATGAGTGGCGACGCCTACCACATGACCCTGCCGCCACAGAGCGGTGAAGGGGCACAGCGTTGTATGAAGAACGCCTTGCGCGATGCAGGCATCAATGGTGACCAGATACACTACATCAATGCCCACGGTACCTCGACTCCTGCCGGAGACCTGGCCGAGTGTCAGGCGGTGAAGTCCGTGCTGGGTGATCATGCCTATAAAACGGCGGTCAGCTCCACCAAGTCTATGACCGGACACATGCTGGGAGCGGCAGGTGGTATTGAAGCCGTGTTCTCATGCCTGGCTATCCGCGATCAGGTCGCACCTCCTACCATAAACATCATCAACCAGGACCCGGAATGTGATCTGGACTTTGTTCCCAATCACGCCAGACAAATGAAGATCGACATCGCACTGTCTAACTCATTTGGTTTCGGTGGCACCAACGGAACATTGGTGTTTAAGAAAATCTAGATAGGTTCGTGTGTGAGGTGGTCGTAGGTTGTTGTGGGGCTGTCGTAGGTTAGTGCTGAGGACTGAAAGTCCGAAGCCCAACATATTCGATTTTAGTTCGTTCCAACTGTAGATAGGGCTGAATTCATGAAGCCCAGCTTTCTTGCTGTGGCTGAACAGCTCTCATTCAAAGTGATATTGAAATTGTTATAACTACACTTGATGTTTACACCAGAGAGTTTCATAGACTTTTGGTTTTAAGTGAACATTATCCAAGTGGTATCCGTCTTTGGCTATTCCATCACCTCTATTGGTTAGTGCGAATACATCAATAAAGTTGATTTCAGCCTGCTTAGCCCTGCCCTTTAGCTCTTCATTAATTCGCTGAATTATTTTAACTTGTAGATTGATGTCTTCTTTCGCAATGCTTTCATTCAAATTGGCGACTGCAGGAATACCCATGATTCCCAATTTGCGGAATCTGTTTTTGGCTGTTACCGATACCAGCTCCATGTATTTTTGCGTGAGAACACTTATTCCATTCTCGATGTACTTAGGATCCTTTTTGCATTGCAGTATAATTCCCTCAGTTGCACGGCAGTCGATTTCTCCTATCGTAATGATTACTTCTGCATCTTTTGGAATGGTTTCCAATGCGTGCATAAATGTGAAGTAGTAGCGATTTCGTAACGGCTTCACCAAATGCCACATTTTACATCCGATAACTAGTCTGGATTCTATTCGGTGTTTTTTCTCTCCATCAGAGAAAGTCATTCCAACAGGCGGAAGACAGTGACTTTCGCCTAAGAATACGATTCGTGAAGGTTGTTCTTCATAGGTGGGTTTCCGCATTTTGTAAAGCGATGACAGAAATATTGCATAACTGCGTTCAAAGGACATTCTTTCTAGTTGTTCATCGCTCTGGGCAATTTTCTCAATACTAGAAAGAAGGATCATTCCTTTGGACCATTCACCCAAAATCCAATATGCTAGTGATTGATACACAATGATCTCGTGTTCAGTCTTATCTGAGAATTTCGCACGCGAAAGTGTGCTAGTGAAGTCTACTATTTTTTTCCATTCCTGTTGGGTAGACATCACTAAGAGTAGGTTTAGAATAGCGCGCTCATCTCCGTCGCCGCGTTCAATGAATTTGGACATTCGCTCTTCGCACTCAGCGAATTTGCCCATCTCTACAAGGCAATTAGATAGATTGAGTTGATAATGACTGTTGCCCGGGTTCGTTTCACAAATCTCAATAAAAATAGGTAGCGCTTTTTTCAACTCACCGGATTCACGATAGCATTCTGCGAGATTGTTCAATATATCCGAATTGTCTTTGTGAAGCTTGGTCGCGTTAATCAGTATCTTTTCTGCCTCTGCGTAATCCCTGATAGCAATATACACATCTGCTAAATTCATTTGTGCGGGAAGGTAATTGGGATATTCTACCAGCAATGCTCCGAGGATAGCTTTGCTGTCTTTGTGGCGTTCTAATTCGTAGAGACATTGCGCTTTTACCAGTCGCATTTCAGCATGATTTGGATCAAGGGCGAGCCCCTTTTCGATAGTTGCTAACGCGACAGTAAATTTGTCGAGTTTTTTCTGGCATTTACCAAGGTTGTGGTATGCTTCAATCAAATTAGGGTCTTGATTTAGGGCTTGTTGGAGATCCTCTTCTGCTTGTGCGTATCTGCCGAGTTTATCGTTTATGTTCGCACGAGAGTTAAGATGAGCCGCGTTGGGATTTTGGCTAACAAGATCGTTTATTAGGCTGAGTGCACTTTTGTAGTCACCACACAGATATTTGAGGATAGCTTGTAAATGCATCGCCTCCTCATGCTTCGGGTTTTGCTGTAGAACTTTCTCAATGAGCCTTGCCGATTCTTCAAGATTGCCGGCGTTGTAGCTAGAAATGGCCTTTTCATAGAGGGAGTTAATGGGTAGTGAGATCATAATGTTTTTGTCATTGTCGGTGATGCAATCTCATTCAAAAAACGCTCCAAATGAATGCTGGGGTCAGGCCTTGCAATTTTCAAAATGTGACATGCAAGACCTAACCCCCGTGCTAGAAAGCTTTAAAAGTGATAGGGTGTGACTACTATGATTAAGTCTATCGCAATTTTCGTAGCTGGAGTTCTATCTCTTCTTTATATCCTAAATCCGGGGGCAGGGATATTCGAGCTTATACCGGATAATATTCCATTCTTTGGTAATCTCGACGAAGCCACAGCGGTGATGGTATTGCTAGCCTGTTTGAGGTATTTCGGTTTTGATATTGGGAATATTTTTAAACGAGGAAACACGAAAAAAATTGATAAGGATTGAATCTTAACTACGGAAAAAATTTTATAAAAGAGATTCTAAATCGCTACCACATCAAATCATCAGGAATCTTGTAATCTGCGTAGGCATCATCCTCAACCTGGCTCTGGGTTTTGTCTGTGCTAATCACGTATTGCTCATCGCGTTGTTTGATCTTGTCTGCAACCGGTGTTGGGACTAGCTCATACCGCTCGTTCAGTTTCACGATAGTCAAACGGCCGGATGAAAGACCTTTGTGCACCTGTTCAGACACGTGGATTTTCTTAACCACGTTGGCGTCGGTAAAATTATAGGCGATGTCTCCATCCCGGTCTTTGATGCAATTGCTTTCGATTAATTGTTTGATCTGGGCAGCAATGGCTTTGCGTTCCGCTTCTTCTTTTCGTTGCTGATTGAGTAGACGGTCCCGTTCCACCTTTTCGGCATGGGCCTTTTGAGCCAATAGCTTGGCTTCGTCTAACTCGGCCGCAGTACCCTTTTTCTTCTTTTGCTTATTGCTTTTGTATTGATTTTGCTTGGCTTTTTTAGCCTTCTTCTCATCAATCAGACCGCTTTTTTGTAATTGATCAAATAGCGAATTTGCCACGGGATAACTCCAAAAACTATTTATTGGCACAATATCATATCTGGCGGGGTCCGGTCATTTTTCTCGCCCCTCCTTGCTCGGAGGCCTCAGGCCTATTTCAATCTCTTGAAAAGCAAGAGAATAATGGCGATGATCAGTATCCAGATCAGAATCCCGAAGCCCCAATGACCAAAACCAAATCCCCAGTGCCATCCCTCGTCCATATGGTGCATTTTCCATATTCCTTTCTTTGCACGCCCTCAAACAGTATAGTGCAACAAAATGCTCCCCCTTCAAGAAGGTTAGTATTTCAATGAGTTAGAAATAAAGTGCACTTTGTAATGGATTTTGGTGTTACAACTATTAGACCCACAATTTCTGAGCGAGCTTCCTACCTATGCTGTTTAAAAAACATCCTGAAAAGTTCTGGAACCTGATCGCATCAAAATACGCCGCTTCCCCTATCGCCGATCGAGCGGCGTATGAAACAAAACTGGAAAAGATAAAGGGCTATTTGTCTACCGACACGCGAATGCTGGACATCGGTTGCGCCACGGGCACCCAATGTTGTGATCTCTCACCCGTGATTGCGCACGCCACCGGGATCGACATTTCCGGTAAGCTACTGGCGATTGCCGAGCAAAGAAAGGGTGAGCGAGGGCTGGACAATATCGAGTACATGAACACCACTGTATTTGACTCGCGACTAAAACCTGAGAGCTTCGACCTGGTCACAAGCTTCTATGTTGTCCATTTTGTCCCAAACATTGATGAGTTTTTTGCACGTGTCTACTCTCTACTAAAGCCGGGCGGGCTCTATATTTCTGAAACTGCGTGCCTGGGGGAAAAGGGAAAACTCTTGGGACTTTTTCTGCGTCTAGCAGGAAGCCTCGGACTCATGCCGAAAATAAATCTACTTACCACTGCGCAATTGGAACAGGCGCTGGAAAAAGCGGGATTTCGTCTGGTAGAAAAGACCATGTTTAGCCAGATCAACCACGAATATACCTTGTTCGCAAAAAAATAAGATAGCGTAAGTACTTCGGGGTCAGGCCTTGTGTTTCACTTTCTGTAATACGCAAGACTTGACCCCATAAGCGTCTAGCCTAGGCTTCAGCAAGCAAGGGCATTACATTACTTTCTTCTTCAGAATGGATCGCATTCAAGGCCTCTACCTTTCCTTTACAGGCCTCAATGATCGCTTCACGATTATTGGCGAGCAGTATCCCAAACTCTTCGGCCTTGCGGCCATCCACATTCGGAATTCTCGCACGCAGCAAGGCTGTGAATTGCTCGGCCAGTTCCAACACCTTGTCGTGGGCTTCTGCGTCTTTTTTACTGTCAAACATACTGTCATCCCTGTCACAAATCCATTTTGCTATTACCGCCATGTTCGATCCTCGCGTCAAATTGTTCCGTATTTGTATACTGTATATCTATACAGTAGTTGATGCAAGAAAAAAGTCACAGGCGCCTGCGATGAATGGTCGCTACTCCAGCCTCCGATACTGCTCCCCAATTTCACAACAGCGCGCATGTGAAAGCCCGGCTTCTTGTGCAAACTCAGGCCAGCGTGAAACCGCGTCAGTCACTTCCTCTATGATCTTGTCGGCGGTGTTGAGATTGATGGATCTGGCCACGGTCATCACGTCTTCCAAGGTGAACTCGTCGCGTTTTCCGTTTACTGTCATTTGATGAAGTAGGGTCCATTGGCCGCCGGGGTTGTGGGCGTAGGTCACGTCATAAGCGGGAGACAAGCGCCATGCTCCGCTCTCGTCCATGAGAAATGAAATATTTTTCGTGTGATCATCCTGATTGCGTGCGAGGATGTTGAACACCATGCGCCTAAACTGCTCCGCCGCTTCAGACTTGCTCAGTCGCAGGATACGCATGGCGGTGAAGGCCTGTTCATAGGAGTAAGCGCCGGCCTGGTTGAAGTCATAATGAGCCAGTCCACACAGGGACTGCATGTGTAGTTTTTTTCCGGCCACGCGATCAAAGCGCCGGGTGAGAAAATGGGCGCGTCCGTTTTCTTCCAGCAGCCTACACTCGGCCATTTTAATGCCGGCCGCCTTAGCCATAAGATAATAGGCATATTCAATACGACCATAGCCCTTGGGTTCACCCAGTTCCAGATCGCTCACGCCGTCGAACTTGATAATCCAGTAATCGAAATCGTCTGGTAGTTCACACTGACCTGAACGCACGTCACCCGTAGCGTTCATGGCGATAACGGCCTTGGGCCTGGCGCCCCCTGCAGAGGTGCCCACGCGCAGAATGTCTTGCAGGGCATCGGCATTGGATTGTTCATCCTCACCCAGCGCCACATTCAGTTGGGCGCGTTCACGCATAATGGACTGGGCCAGCGTAACCAGCTCAGCGATTTCTACCGCCACTGGGCTTTCAAATTTTTTCACCGCGGAGGGTTCAAACTCCAGAGCACCCATACTGCGTTTGCCCATATAACACAGACGCTCTACCGGACTGAAGTCTTGCGCGTTCCGCCCCTGCCGCGCCAGCCAGGCGTCGATGATATTGTTACCGTACTTATCTGGCAGGGCGTCGGCCAGTAGTCCGGGCAGGCCCATGAAGGCTTCACGATTCAGGGCAGGGAAGGAGAAGGTGGCATCACCCCGTAGCGCGTCTTCCACACTCATGTGTAGCGGAGAAATATCCCAACCCTTAGTTAAAAACTCGGGCGTGTATTCAAATACCGCATAGCCACGCGTATCCAACCAGGCCAAGGCGCCTACTGTTTCACCCCAGAGCCTCACCTCTGCCGTGTCAAAGCGCGCTACCATTCGGACTCATCCTCTTTCGGTGCAGACTGCTGACTGCGTTCACCCGAGGCCCGCTGCCGTTTCTTGCCCTGCATCTTGTGTAATTGCAAAGGGCTCACACTGGGTTCGGCAATGAAATGATCCAATTGATCCAGGGCACCCAATTCCCGCAAGGCCGCAATCACGGTAGACAGTTTCGCCTGACCTTTTTCCAGTGCCTTGATGGAATTGATGGAAAGCTGCGTGGCCTCGGCCAGTTCTTTCTGGGTGAGGTTCTTTCTCAAACGCAAGGCACGCAGGCGCTTGCCAAGCTCGGCCTCGATAGCGGTGTCTGACAGGGTGTAAAAGTTCATAATAGCCAAATATTGGTCTTTTATAATGGTTTTAGATACTAACAGTCTAGAATAGGGTTGTTATTATAGTCAAGGTGTTGAGGTATATTCAAAGAGCAAATAAAAGGCAATTATAGTAAAAAAACATAGATAACAGTAGATATTAGGGCTGTTATTGATCTTTTTCTTCACGCCGGCTGCCCAGACTGGAGGGGACACCTTTTTTACGTACTCAAAGAAAAGTATGCTATACGAGGGGTGCCCTACATTTGGCTCTATGCGGGCAGACTTAGTGCATGGCTAGCTTCGATTCATAAATCATGTACATTCCCGAAAAACAACGTCAAAAAATTACGGAACAAGGAAGGTTTCTGATGAAAAATAAGAAGATGATTGCTCTTACATTCAGCGCGGCAATGGTAGCTCCGGTTTTTGTTCAGGCAGAAACGACTACCTATGCACACATCCAGTTTGAGATCGCCAATTTTAAAGACCCCAATAGATCTATCACTGTCATGAAAGACAATGGACGGGGTCGTGTCGGTATGAAGGGCAGCCATGATCTGGAAGATGGTATGAAAGCGTTCGCCGTAGCCGAGTTCGATCTGGTGGGGGGTAATCAAAATTCCGAATACGGTGACGGTGTAGACAGCGCTGGCGATAGTTTCCGTGGTAATGCTCTGCGCATTCGTGAAGTTTCAGCCAGTTTGCAAACCAAGTTCGGTACTATTGAAACTGGCACATTGAAGTCAGCCTATAAATATGCCGGTGGTACCGAATATGATCCATTTCTTAACACAACACTAGAGGGGCGAGGCAACTATGCCATGTCTGGTGGCGTTATGGGCCACAACAGTTTTATCAACAACGCGATTGCCTACAAGAACCAGTTTGGTCCCATTCGCTTGTGGTTAACTTACAGCCCAGACGAGAATGACACCGATAACGATACCAAGCGTGACGATGGTCAGAACACATCTTCACTCAAATACAATGCCCAAAGCTTTGAGGTCTTCGTGTCTCGCGTAGACCGAGCGACGACTCTGAATGATTACACCTCCAATAAAATAGGTGGCAAAGTTAATATTGGTGAAAGCATGGCCTTGATGGGGCAATACGAAATGATAGATGTGAGCGGTACAGATCGCACAAACATTTTCCTGGGCTACCAGTTACACTACGGCAAGAGTCAATTCGTATTACAATATGGTGAGCAGGTCACTGAAGACAGTGTTAAAAACGATTTGGATGGTGAATATGGGGCCTTAGGTGCCATCTACCATTTCAACAAGTCAGTAAGTAGTTTTGCAGGTTATAGAGAAATAAAAGGCAAAGGCAATAACGAAAACAAAATCATTTCATTTGGTCTGCGGGTAGATATCTAGTAACAAGCGTGACTTGGGCTGAGTAGAGCGAAGCCCAACGTTCTCGAACCAACTTCCACACGTTGTACTGGAACGGGGTCTACGGACCCCGTTTTTAGTTGGCGGTTAACCCATCGCTCTCGAACTAATTTCAATAATACCAATAAATACAATAAATTAAATTGTTTTTGATCCGGCCCTGTTTTCACCCCACATCCTCGAGCATGTTGTGTTAAATTACAGGTGTGTATTCCATGGCGATATTGGGGTTTGGGCGATGTGAAGCGCAATTTTAAGTGCAGAACGGGCTGGGTGAACCCGCTCCAACCCAACGGTATCAACTCCTCAATACAAGCACAGGCCACAGCGTGAAAGGTAAGGGGAGTTCTATTAGTGAGACAAGACCGAGCACAAACACGAGCGTGAATTTTCACAATATTCATAGGTGTTTGTGTGGGGTAGTATCGAGAGTTGGGGGAGCGGTTTCGACCCAAAACGGACGCTCATGGATTAGGTTCGCACGGAAAAGATTATTAAGAGGATTTATAATGGCCAGTGAATTAGGACAGATTTCCTTTTATCTGGCAAAAGAAGGAAATGATTTTGATAGCATAATCAAAGAAGATAACCTGCGTCCTGAGAGCGACAACTTCAAAATTAGAGAATTTGAGGTTGATGGCATACCAGCCAAGTTCTTTTGCGAACAAACTACGACTAATAAACCTGAAAACCCTCACTGGCTCGACTTCATAAATGAGAAAATAGTTGACGGAGAAGATAAAGTACATTTCGAAACTTATAGCAAACGGCCAAGTGGGCTTCTTCTAATAAATATAAATAGCAGGATATTTGCTGCTTCTTTTGGTGTAAGAGGTGGAGTGCTACTAGAAAAAGGGCGTCTTCTACCTGATTTTGGTATAAAAACAGCTATGAATATGTGTGGCAATAAGGAGCTTCGCCAGACAAAAAGTAGTACTCATTCGCTAACAACCCAAAACATAGATAGGCAATTAAGCAAGCCCTCCGATACGTTTTCTTTTGGTCTGAGTGAGACTGAATTTCTTCAGTATATTTCCGCGCACCTCGAGAGTGATAAAAAAGTTACTTTGCAAGGAAAGGATAATCTGACCATAAAGGTTGTCGGTGACAACAAGCTTTCTTGGGAAAAATTAATAGACTATGGAAAAACGTTCGTTGAAGAATATGAAAGTGAAAAATATAAGGATATTTTTCCTAATTACCCAAATCTTCAGAGCGTAACAAAAGAAAAAGCTGAAGAACTTGATCTGGCTTTAGTTCAAAGAATTCTAGATGAAAACTATGAATGCATCCACTTAGCAATACCAGAATTTATCGCTGATGATAAATTTAGCTTCTCATATAGTAATTATGCGAAAAGACAAAACAACATATTTTCCCATTTAGATATTCTACAGTTGAAGGCCGAAAATGTTTTGGATTTCGGCAATCTTGATGTAGATAGGCTGAAAAATAAGCATGTGTATGCCTATTCCCATGAAGAAGACAAAGTTCTCGGATACAGAAAGTGGAGGCTTTACACGTGTATAGTTGCCGAAATTGAGCTGAACGAGGAGTATTTTGTTCTTTCCGGGGGAGTATGGAGAAAGGTCGATGATGAGTTCTATACCTCTGTAACGGAGTTCGTAGACAACGTACTGCAAGAGCGCCCCGTGTCAGATGACTATCATGATATTGATATATCCGTGCCGAGTAAAAAACAGAATAGAGAGGAGGTTTTCAATGAAAAATATTGTGACCTCAATGGGAATGCTTTTCTTTTTGATCAGGCGAAATTGAGGATAGGTCAAGGACCGAAAGATAAGGAATTTTGTGACATATTAGAATGGGTAGATGGAAAGCCCGCTGACATTATTCATGTTAAGAAACACGGCGGATCTAGCTCTCTTAATTATTTGTTTTCTCAAGCGCGATTTTATTGCGAATTTTTCCTTAGTGATGAAGTCTTCCTCTCAGAAATAAGGGGGCATATCGATAATTCCGAACACCCAAAAAAATCTGATTTCCTTAATCATGTTAAAGAACAACAGGCAGATGTGACAGGTAAAGACTATGCGGTACGGCTATGGGTTCTATACGACAAGAGTAAAGGGGCTCCAAGTAAGGCAAATTTGCCCTTAATGGCGAAATATGAGCTAAAAATGACATATGAAAGATTGAGAAACATTCATAAATACAGCGAAATTAGCCTCAGCATGATTCCTGTGAAAGTAGTGAATTTCAAAACTGCAAAAGGCCAAGATGAGAATTAGAATTTTGGCGGCACATAACATAATCAAGAATCCGTATGTCGTCGAAATATAAAGAAAATTCTTTTTATAATTAGTGAATTGCGTTACCTTGACAACGAAGTTAACAGGTACTCCAAAGCGTACATTAACTGTAATGAAAAAAAATTTTTAGGCAAACATCGAAGGAATAGCATTAGAGTGAAGCAAAAAATTGTATTCATAGCTGGAATTCATGGGGTAGGAAAAACTACTTTGTGTGAATACCTTTCTGCTGAGCTTTCACTAAAGTATTACTCTGCCAGCAACCTCATCAAAGAGTACGGCAAAATTGATTTTCCCAAGAGCAAGCACATAGTGAACATCTCCGGCAATCAAGACGTACTAATCTGCGCGATAGCTGAATTTCTGGAACCAGAAAAAACAAGCATTTTGGACGGCCATTTTTGTCTTTTAAACGAAAATGGCGAAATAACGAAAATACCTTCTTCAACATATATCGAAATGAAACCTCAAGCGATAATTTGCCTCTACGAGGAGGCCGACGTTATATGTTCTAGATTAAAGAACAGAGATAAACATAGCCATAATGAAAAGCTAATAGGCGCGTTTCAGGATGCGGAAATTTCCTATGCAAAGGAAATAGCTGATAATTTGGAAATACCTATTTGCGTGGGTAAGTCTGGTGAAGACCGAGAAAAAATCCGCGATTTTATAATTGATGCCACTAAAGGGAGTTAGCCAATGAAGGTGCTACTCGATACAAATATTCTAATTCATAGAGAAGCTAGCAAGGTATTAAACGAAGAGATAGGAACTCTATTCAATTGGCTCGATAAGTTGGGTTATGGAAAGTGTATACATCCACTATCTGCCCAGGAGTTAGAAAAACATAGTGATCCAAATGTTGTAAAAACCATTCAGGCAAAAATTAAGAATTACAACTTACTTAAAACGGAGGCGCCTGAAACAAAAGAAATAGTAGCCGTTCGAGAAAAGTACGATAAAAATGATAACGACAATATAGATACATCCTTACTTAAGGAGCTATTTGCTAACAGAGTAGATATTCTAATCACTGAAGATAGAAAGATGCACACCAAAGCTAGTGATCTTGGTATTTCTAGTTCGGTTTTTACAATCGATGACTTTCTTGAAAAGGTAACGTCAGAAAATCCAGAGTTATCAGATTACAATGTGCTTTCAGTTAGAAAAGAATATTTTGGAAAAATCGATATTAAAGACTCCTTTTTCGATTCTTTTCGGGTTGATTATGAAGGATTTGATAACTGGTTTAATAAAAAAGCCGACGAAGAGGCCTATATTTGTCAGTCCGACAAGGGTGAGATGCTCGCTTTCCTGTATGTTAAACGGGAAGGAACGGATGAGAACTATGGCGACATAGCACCCGTATTTAGTAAGAAAAAACGATTAAAGATAGGTACATTTAAGGTAATCTCAAATGGATTCAAACTAGGTGAGAGATTTCTGAAAATTGTTTTTGATAACGCACTAAACTACCACGTTGATGATATCTATGTCACGCTTTTCAGAAAAACTGAGGAACATGAGCGATTAATAGGGCTATTGGAGGACTGGGGATTTCATGAACATGGAGTTAAACAAACTCCCACAGGAGATGAACTGGTCTTTGTTAAAGCTTTCCACCCAGAGCCAGATCATGAGCACCCTAAATTGACATATCCGTTCGTAGATCGGAATCGCAGGTATTTTTTAGTGCCGATCTATCCTCAGTATCATACAGACCTATTGCCGGACTCCATTCTAAAAACCGAATCACCAAAGGATTTTATCGAAAACGAGCCTCATAGAAATGCAATCCAGAAGGTATATATATCCAGATCTATCTTTAGAGACTTAATCCCCGGGGACATCATCGTGTTTTATAGAACGGGGGGGCTCTATAAAGCAGTCACTACTACGATAGGTATTGTCGATGAAGTGAAAAACGGCATAGAAAATGAAGAACAATTCATACAGCTTTGTAGAAAACGAAGTGTATTTCCAGATGATGAATTAAAAGCACATTGGGACTACAATAAATACAATAAACCCTTTATTGTGAACTTTTTGTATTTATATTCATTTCCCAAGAGGTTAATCTTAAAAAGATTAATTGAGCTTGGTATAATTGCGGATGTGCGTAGTGCACCAAGAGGTTTTGAACAAATTACACCTGAGCAATTTAACCTTATATTGAGGGAATCAGAATCAGATGAAAGTTTTATTGTCGATTAAACCCGAATACGCAGAAAAAATATTGTCTGGTGAGAAGCGATACGAATTTAGAAGGGCAGTGTTTAAAAACCCAGCCATAAAGAAAGTGGTAATTTATGCATCAAGTCCTGTTCAGAAAATCGTAGGAGAGTTTGATATAGAACATATACTTTCGCTTGAGCTAGAGGATTTATGGAAAAGAACAAAGAAATACTCTGGTATTGATAAGGGCTTTTACGATCAATATTTTGAGGGGAAAGATCTAGGGCATGCAATAAAAGTTAAAAAGGCGAAAAGATATAAAAGCTTCCTCGATCTAGAAAGTTTTAACATCAAGTACCCACCTCAATCCTTTATGTATCTCTAACAAAAAGTAGCCAGACTGAAGTTAATTAAACTTCAGTCTTTTCCGCTATCTCCAATGCATCATCGACTTCGATCCCAAGATATCTAACAGTGCTTTCTAGTTTAGTATGTCCGAGCAAAAGCTGAACCGCCCTTAAATTTTTTGTTCTCCTATAAATCAACGTTGCTTTTGTTCTCCTCATCGAATGCGTACCGTAGTCATCCGGATCTAGTCCAATCATAGATACCCACGATTTCACAATGCGAGCATACTGCCTAGTAGAGATATGTGGTGATGGAGTATTTCTACTAGGAAACAAATAGTCTTCTGATCGTAGTCCGGCTTTGTTTATCCATTCAGAGATAGAGTTTCTCGTCTGTTCGGTAATTTCAAATTGCACGGGGCGATGTGTTTTCTGCTGAAGAATCATTGCGCGGGAGACGACCCTTGTGCCATGGGAAATATCGCGAACTCGTAGCTTTACGAGATCACACCCGCGCAGCTTGCTATCAATTGCAAGATTGAAGAGGGCTAGTTCTCTTATATTGTTGGCCAGTTGCAACCGGATACGAATAGCCCATATCTCTTTGAGTCTTAAAGGTGGTTTTTGACCGATGAGCTTGTGTTTATTCCAAGGCTCAGGCTGTTTTATAGCTGAGTTATTTACTGATGTATTAGGCATTTCTATGCTCCTCTGAAGGTTGGAGGAGTCTAAAAGTATAGAAAGCGTTTATGAGAATTTACACGAAGTAAAAGGGTCAACATTCAAGTCAGGGCGTCCGCTTCTGGCCGAAATTACACATTCCCGCCTTCGCGGAATTTACAGGAATTGGCCGCTACCGTTTCCTCAATTTTCAGTACAATACGTAGGTTCGGACTGAAATTCTGTAAATGCCCGACCGACCACAGAGTTCAGCAAACTGGCAAACTATTGTTGCTGGGTGGCTCGTCATCGATGTCTGGATAGGTAAAACTTTCGGCTTTTGAGCGCGCGAAACAATCTGCTATACTCCTTTTTCATTCCAAGGAGTATTGTCCAGTGAAGTATTGATTTTCTTTCTTTAGTTTTTAACTAACCAAGGAGAATCATATGCCTTCGAGCCATGTTATATTGGCTGACATCAGCCTTTCACTGCCTTCGGGCGAACCCTTATTTAATCATTGTACTTTCGCGGTAACGCAGCGAGTTTCTGCCCTCGTCGGTCGTAATGGTATTGGCAAGTCCACCCTTGGGAGAATTATCTCAGGGGAAATTTTGCCGGACAGTGGAGCAATAACCCTGAGCGGCAAGCTTAACTATGTGCCACAGTCCTGGCAAGGATCGGCAAACGTGAGCGTCGCGAGTATCTTAGGGCTAGATGTGATTTTTGAAGCACTGCGGCGAATAGAACAAGGAGGGATTGCACCAGAGGATCAAGAACTCGAAACAGAGAAAGGTCTGTGACCCTGTTGGCCATCTCAAGCCTAATGCGAACTGACCATATTTCGTTGAGTTTTAGGGGAGGTTTCTGACCGATAAGTTTTCCCTTATTCTAGGGATAAATATTCTTAACTATAAGAAAAATAAACAATAAATAAATCCTTTGTGAATTGTAGTGCTTATAAAAGGATGGTGGTGAATGGATGGTTATTTCGTTAATCGCGGCCAATGTAAGGCCAAGTTACGGCTCAATATTTTTGTTTCCCGGGACTTAAAATCAGTAATTTGAATATGAAACATAACTATACCAAAGTTCGAATTATTCTCGTTTATCAGTCTGTATATGTATTTTTTTATAGCACTATATGCGTCTACATGCTATTCTCGAAAAGAAAGAATTTAACGTAATTAGATATAGTGACATGAAAAATCAAGTTTCAACACGCCAAAAAAGGCTAG